>JBEGQX010000027.1:0-11279 GCA_041180805.1 Planctomycetota bacterium | reverse complement strand
GGCATTTGTAAGCTTGTGGGGAGGCGCCTCTGTAGCTTTACTGGAAACAAACGAAGGCAAGGTACTTGGCAGATGGGCCACGGAAAGCCACCCAACAGAAATGGCTTTGTCCCCGGATGGTAAAACTCTTTTTGTATCCTGCTCGAACTCAACCAAAGTCAGCATTCTAGATGTGGCAGACAATGGCAAAAACTTGGGTACCCTGAACTGCGCTCTGTATGCTTCCGTTCCGAACGGAAACACACCCGGAAGCCTTACCCTTACCAATGATGGCAAGCTGCTGATTGTTGCCAATTCGGATGCAAACAATCTGAGTTTGTTCCAAGTTGATAACCCTCGCAAACCCGTGCCCATGGGATATATACCCACTGGTTGGTACCCAACCAGCGTTCGTTACAACCCGGCTGACAAAAAGCTTTATGTGGCCAATGGCAAAGGTTTGACATCGCGGCCCAACTCTCAGGGGCCAAACCCGCTAGCCACCAAGGATCTGCCTATCCGACAGTATATTGCTGGGCTTATGCAAGGCTCGCTTGGCATTTTAGATATTCCCTCACCTGAAAAACTTGTGGAATTCACCAAGGAGGCTTATTCCTGCAGCCCTTTAAAGGAAGGCAATCTACCTCCCATGGATTGGGCCAAGGATAATCCAATCCCCCGAAGAATTGGTGAAAGCAGCCCCATCAAACATTGCATTTACATCATCAAGGAAAATCGCACATACGATCAGGTGTTTGGTGACATGAAAGAAGGCAATGGCGACCCCAACCTTTGTATATTTGGGGAAAAAGTCACACCCAACCAGCACAAGCTCTCCCGCGAGTTTGTACTTTTGGACAATTTTTATGTGGAAGGGGAAGTAAGCGCCGATGGCCATCAATGGAGCATGGCTGCATATTCAACAGATTTTGTTGAGAGGGTTTGGCCACTTACCTATCGAGGCAGCACCCTGAAAAAACTGACCGCTTACCCTTCCGAGGGCGCCTACGACCCCATCGCTCGACCTTCCGGTGGCTATATTTGGGACCGATGTATCGAGGCTAAGGTTCCATTCCGCAGTTACGGAGAATGGGTGGATAACCCAAAAAAGATTGGTGAACCCGCCAGGGCCAAAGTTAAGGCTATCGAGGGCAACTTTGATCCTTACTATCACGGCTACGACTTGGATTACCCGGATGTAAAACGTGCCGAAAGGTTCCTTTCCGAACTAAAACGATTTGAAAAGGAAGGCGGTATGCCCGGGCTTTCCATCGTTCGTCTACCCAATGATCACACCTATGGCACCCGTCCGGGCAAACCAACGCCAACTGCCATGGTTGCAGAAAACGATTATGCCCTTGGCCTCTTGGTGGAAGGCGTCAGCAAAAGCAAGTTCTGGAAAGAAACCGCCATCTTTGTCATCGAAGATGATGCTCAAAATGGTTCAGACCATGTGGACGCCCACAGGTCAACAGCCTTGGTAATCAGCCCCTACACCAAACGAGGTTCGGTTGATTCAACCATGTATTCCACTTCAAGTATGCTTCGAACCATGGAACTTATTCTAGGTTTAAAACCCATGAGCCAGTTTGATGCCGCCGCTACCCCGATGTTCAACTGTTTTCAAACTAAACCAAACCTGAAGCCATTTGAGCATGTGGCTCCTCAGGTTAGTGTCACACAATTAAACAAGACTGATGCATGGGGGGCCCAGCTTTCCATGCAGTTTGACCTTAGCACCGAAGACCTTGCTGACGACCTTTTGTTCAATGAAGTCATCTGGCGTTCTGTCAAAGGCCCAAGCAGTCCCATGCCTGCACCTGTAAGGGCAGCATTTTTTATACCCAAGTCCACTATCAAGCCGGCTCGCAAGGATTAAGGTTTTTGCTCACATCTTCCATCCAATTTAGGTAGATTTGACAAATGTAAACAAATCGATTCCATCCGTAACGGAGAATGTCGATGTCCTCTGCCCAGGGGGATTACCCAGATTTTTGGAAGAATCTTGCAAGCCTGTTTTTTCAGGTACCATCTCTTGGAATTGCTCTGGGGCTTACCCTGGGATTTGTGCTGGATAGTTCTATTTCCCCTCCAGCCGTGGCCCTGCTTGTTTTTTTTGCCGCAAGCGGAATAGCATGGATTTTAAACCTAAGATCAGAAAAACCTAGGCTGGGTTACCTATACCTTGGCATGATGTTAGTTGCCTTGGGTGCTATCTTGCACTTTCAAACAGTAAGAATGGTTCCGATAAATGATGTCCGGCTTTTTCTTACCGACAAACAGACACTCCTAAGATTTCGAGGAATCATTTCCAAGGAACCCAAAATTTGGGCCAGTAACTCGGATCAGGATCTACGTAGTTTTCCATCGAAGCCTAACAGTTCGTTAATTTTGAAATTGGGTATGATCTCCACCGAAACAGGCTGGCAGGAAGTTCATGGAAGCATTCGGATTCTTGTAAATGAAACAATTACAGATTTACACACCGGAGATGAGGTTGAAGTTTTTGGGAAGGCAAAACTTATTGATGGACCGGAAAACCCCGGTGAATGGGATTACAGAGGGTTCCTGGCCCAGCAGGGGATTTTTGGAGAACTACGTGTTCGTGGCTCGGGTACCCTGCTGCTTCTGCGGCCGAACCCCGCTCCAAGCTTACACACACTGCTTACACGCACCCATGATTGGGCTGCTGCCATTATCGAAAATAACCTTCCAGAAAACCTGGCTTCATTGGCGGAGGCACTTTTGCTGGGAGACAGCCCAGGCATGGGTAGCAATGAATGGGACAAATACAGGAACACCGGTGTTCTGCATGTGCTGGCAATCAGTGGACAGCATCTGGCAATTCTTGGTTTTTGCTTTTCCTGGTTCCTTCGAACACTTCGCTTTAGAAGCCAGACCATTGCATTGCTTATTCCCATGTTTCTGTTGGGTTATGCATTGCTAACGGGTGGAAGACCTTCCGCCATGCGGGCCGCCATCATGGTAGGCGCCTTTAGCCTGGGTTGGATTCTTCGAAGGCCGGCTCCTGCCATCCATGCCATTTCTGTCGCCTGGATCATCCTTCTGATTCTGCAGCCCTGGGATATTTTCAGTCCGGGGAGCATACTTTCTTTTATGGCCACAGGATGCCTGATCTGGGTTGTGCCTAAATTCCAAACCGAACCATTATCTCCTCTTGATCAACTCACTTATGAAACCAGACCGTTTTGGCAAAAGCTTCTTTTGGATCTCTGGGGAGGGGTGCGGGAAGGATATAAAATTTCCGCTGTTATCTGGGTACTTGTCACACCGTTGGCTGTTTATTACACCCATGTAGTTTCGCCCATCGGATTGCTAATCGGACCCATTCTTATTTTTCTTACAACAATTGCGCTGATTGCGGGATTTACCAGTCTTCTCCTTGGTTCACTTATTCCATACTTTGCCACTTTGGGAAGTTGGTTGATGTATCCCTTGCTTGCAGGCGGTTCAATAGTTGTGGAATTGGCAGATAAAACTCCCGGAGCCTATTTTTATTTGGCAGACAAATCGCTTTGGGTCATCGTGGTCGGATACCTCTTATTTGCCATCTGGCTCACAAAGCCATTGATAGTTTCCAAAAAGATTTGGCTGGCTTTGGCAGGTGCGTGGGCAGTGGCTTTTCTAGTTCCCTGGAGGTGGGCTCCAAGGGATCTGCAAATAACCTTTCTCTCGGTGGGGCATGGTAGTTGCGTGGTTTTGGAAACCCCGGGTAAAGAAGTGATCGTATACGATGCGGGTTCCATTTCTGGTCCTGAAATTACCCGAAGAAAAATCGCACCCTTCCTCTGGAATAAGGGTATCCAACGAGTTGATTACCTTTTCCTATCCCATGCGGATCTTGATCATTTTAATGCGGTGCCAAGCTTGCAAAAGATGTTTCCCATAGGCCAAGTCATAGTAAATCCTGGGTTCTTTCAAAAGATCACTACCGGGGTAAAGCAAATTCAAAAACTGAGGCAGGCTCATGGACTATTCCGTGAAGCGCCCAGGGGAACCTCTTTCGAATTCATATCCCTGAAAGGAGAAGTGCTTCATCCACCCTCCAGCGATTTTCCAGGTAACGAAAATTCAAGAAGCTTGGTACTCGAATGGATGTACAAGGGACATCGCATCATGTTAACAGGCGACCTTGCGGGACCGGGTTTAACGGAAGTAACCCGTTCTTCGATTGGCCCGGTTGATCTGTTAATGGCGCCACATCATGGCAGCGCAAGTTCGTTAATAGAACCATTTCTTCAATGGGCAAATCCGGACATTCTGGTCGCAAGCCAGTCAGCTAATGATCCTCAACCTCCAGCCGGAATCGAGGAGAACTACAAATGGTTTAGCACCGCAAAACAGGGAGCAATCCTGTTCGAGTTTCACAAAAATGGTGTCGCTGTGGAAAGCTTTGTTTCACAATCCCGAAAAATTATTCCCGGGCGCAAATTCAGGGAATAAGAAACTCGTGTTCAGGATACCTTACAGATAGCACCGGACATGGCGCCTGGCGAACCACCGCTTCCGCAAGGCTGCCAAGAAAGAAATGAGCCAACCCAGTGTGCCCGTGAGTTCCAAGAATGATCAAATCTATTTGTTTTTCCTTGGCCTGTTCAAGTATCTCATCCAGTGGATTTCCCTCAAGACAGGCTTTTTCCACATGGACATCCTTGGAATCGACCGCGGCAAGAAAATCACCCATGGATTTGTTGGCTGCCAGCAACATGGGTTCCGTGGCACTGGTAGCCAGGGAAGGCGCTACCATGGCTGTTTCCGGGAGAAAGATAGCGACATCCTGCACGATGTGAAGAAGGTGTATTTTTGCCCCAAACTTTCGCGCAAACTCAAGGGCATATATTAATGCTGTCTTGGATGCGTTCGTAAAATCTGTGGGCACCAGAATGTTTCGAAGCAATATCATCAGCGCCTCCGGTAAAGAGGTAAAGGATGGGGATACTACCAACCTTAATTATACACTGACAAACTTTCGAAAACGCTCGCGAAGCAGTTTTGTGATTTTCCCGGGCTTGCCTTCGCCTATCACGCGGCCATCACACTTGGTGACAGGTACAACTTCAGCCGCTGTTCCGGTAAGAAAACATTCATCCGCAATAAAAACATCATGGCGTGTCAGAACACATTCCTGAACCTCGATATCTTCCGCACGGGCAAGATCGATTACCGTGTTCCGGGTGATCCCCTCAAGGATGCCACAATGCGGAGCCGGGGTTTTCAGGATGCCATTTTTCACCAAAAACAGATTATCCGCGGTACATTCGGCAACCTCTCCAAGATGATTCAGCATGATGGCTTCAGGAACACCGGCCCGATTTGCCTCAATTTTGGCAAGGATGTTGTTCAGGTAATTCAGCGATTTAATCCTGGGATTCAAGGCGTTGGGAATATTGCGAATGGTGGTCGCGGTAATTATTTCCATGCCTTTTTCGTACATCTCTTCAGGGTAAATAGAAATATCATCAACAATAATGATGATCTGAGGATTATTAGTCTTTCTGGGATCAAGGCCCAGGTTTCCAACTCCGCGTGATATCACAAGGCGGATGTAACCGTCTTTTTTGTTATTTGCATGAACGGTATCCTCAACAGCCCGCGCCATGGTGGGAATATCCATGGGAATGTGCAAATCTATGTGACGGGCACTTTCATAAAGCCTTTCCAAGTGTTCTTGAAGCTTGAACACCTTTCCATGGTAGATACGAATGCCTTCAAAGATGCCATCACCATAAAGGAAACCATGATCATACACCGAGATGACGGCCTCGTGCTTTTCAACGAGTTTGCCATTAAGGTGAATTTTCGACATGAGCGCCACTCCAGTTCAATGATCCAAATTTTCCAGGCCCGCCACTTAAACTAAACTTCAACAACCGGTGAAACTTCCCGGTCTTGCTCCACATCTGGTACCTCAACATGCCCGGAAACCAGCTTTACGGTACGATGGGTACCCGAGGCTATATCCAAATTGTGGGTGACCATGATGATAGTGACACGGTCCCTCTCATTCAAGTCACGCAATAATCGAACAATCTCATTTCCCGTATCTTCGTCCAGATTTCCGGTTGGCTCGTCGGCAAATAATAGAACAGGCTCACCAATCAATGCCCTGGCTATGGCGGTACGCTGCATTTCCCCGCCAGACAATTCCCTGGGTAAATGGTTTAATCGATGCCCAAGGCCAACGCGATCCATTAATTCCCTGGCCCGCTTTTTAGCCCCAAATCCATTGGCAAGCCAGCTTAACGGGCTGTTGCGGATCATCAGGGGGATCATGACATTTTCCAAGGCAGTGAGTTCCGGCAACAGGTGATAAAACTGGAAGATAAAGCCAAATTCATTGTTTCTCAGTTTGTCACGCTTGTCAGCGTCCAGGTTGTCGATGCGCTTACCCCGGAAGTAAATTTCCCCCTGATCAGGCTTGTCCAGTGTTCCCAAAAGGTGCATCAGTGTGCTTTTTCCGGAACCACTTGCCCCGACCACGCTTAGAAATTCCCCTTCCTCGATGGCAATATCCACCCCCTTAAGGACTGGTGTGCTGATCGCGTTTTTGCGATAGGTTTTGTGAAGATTGCTTGCCGACATCAACAAATTATTATTCATGGAACTTCCTTGGTCCGTGGAAAATCACTCGTACCTCAGGGCCCGAACAGGATGCAGCAGCGAAGCGCGCAACGCTGGAAGAATACTAAAAAGCACCGCAATGCCTATGCTTCCAAGGTTCACCAGCAAAACACTCAGGGGATGGATGTCCGTCGGAATCTTGTCAAAATAATAAACATCACGCGGGAATATATCCTGCCCCGTGACCTTGGCGATGAACTTTTCAATGTCATTAATATGAACCGTGATCTCCAGACCAATCACAGTACCAAGCCCCGCACCAACCATTCCCAAAAGCAAACCGTATCCGATGAATATGGCCAAAATGCCTGTGTTGGATGCACCCAAGGCTTTTAGAATTCCAATATCGCGGGTTTTCTCAACAACAATCATCGAAAATATTGCCAAAATACCAAACCCTGCCACTGCGATGATCAGGAACAGCAGAATGTTCAAAATCCCTTTTTCCACCCGAATGGCAGCCAGCACGGCACCCTGTTTTTGCTCCCAAGTTTGAACTTCCAGGGGAGCACTAACAAACATCTGCCGAAGTTTTTCAACAACCTGGGGTGCCTTATTGTAATCTTTCAATCGAATTTGAATGCTGGTCACACGATCTTCCATGGTTCGCAGTTTTTGCAAATGTTCAATGGGAAGGAACACATAGTTTGAATCGTACTCGCTCATTTCCGATTTGAAATAATCAGCCACGACAAAGCGGTCATAAACAGGCGCAAGCTTGGCACCACTAACTGTTGTGATAATGACCTCGTCCCCCGGTTCAAGCGTGCGAACATCCTTGTTTGCCATCTCGGCGGGAACATTTCGATCCCTGTAGTGGGCAATCGCATAACCAAGGATGATCCCCTGCGGATCATGGGGTCTACTTGGGGGAGGTGCCGGAGGTGGGGGTTCATCTGGGTTGGGCAAAGTCTTGGATCCGGGGAAGTCTATGCCCCGGGTTGCCCGCTTTATGATGTACCTTTCCCGGGCTTCTTCTGTCATCTTGAAATTAGGAGATTGTCGGTTGTTTGGATTTACCAGATGCTCGGCAAATCCACCAACCATCTTTCTGCCTTCGGGTTCAATTCCAATCAAGCGCACCGGCCTTGTGAAAGGAACATCCCTGTAAGTGAACTGTAGCATCGCAAAGATTTCAAGGGTGGGGGTCATTGCCTCCACTTCCTTGGAAAGGAAAGGATCTGCCATGATTTGTGCCATCTTACCCCTGGCATCCGTAAAGCCATCGTAGTCATAGGCTTCCAAGACTATGTCAGACAGAAGCCCATGCAATCGTTCCTTGAGCTTGGTGCTGAAACCGCCCATCACACTGTTCACCACTATCAACGTGGCAACACCCAGCATGACACTGACAATGCAGACCATGGCCAGGAACCTGGTTCTAAGGTATTTCCAGCAAAGTAGAAGCTTATACAAAACTCACCTCGAGTCCATGAGGAAGAGCCGGCGGCCTGCCGGGTCAGGATGGATCCTTTTCAGGCTTTGTGTCTGTTTTCTTTTCAGGCTTCAACAGCGGAAAAAGAATCACATCACGTATTGTCTGGGTATTCGTCAGAAGCATGATCAATCGATCGATTCCAATACCAAGGCCACCCGCCGGTGGCATTCCATGTTTCAATGCGCGGATGAAATCGTCATCCATCTTGGCCATGGAATCTTCTTCCTTCAGGCCCGCAAGCTGCATGCGAAAAGTTTCTTCCTGGGTGATTGGGTCATTCAGTTCGGTGTATGCATTTGCCAATTCCATGCCACAGACATACAGCTCGAATCGCTCGGCTATCTTTGGATTACCATGCTTACGCTTTGTAAGCGGGCAAAGCGATGCTGGGTAATCGTAAACAAAAATCGGCCCCATGAGCTTGTCTTCAACTTTCGCCTCGAACAATTCCTGCACAATCACATCCGGGTGCTTGCCCTTGGTTTGCATTCCAAGTGAAACCGCGACATTTTCAACCGCGGCGACATCTTCCATATCAACGCCAACATGCTCGCGGAAAAGCTCGCCATAGGTTGCCCTTCTCCAGGGCGACTGGTAATTCACCTGATGGTCGCCAAAAGGCCGGGTGGTTTCATTTCCAAGGGCGTTCACACAGGCAAGAATCAACCCCTCGGTAAGATCCATCATGGTCTGGTAATCACCATACGATTGATAAAGTTCCATCATGGTGAATTCTGGATTATGCTTGGGACTAATACCCTCGTTTCGAAACACCCTCCCTATCTCAAACACTTTTTCAATGCCACCCACCAGTAAACGCTTCAGATGCAATTCCAAGGCAATACGCAGATAAAGTTCAATATCCAGCGTATTGTGGTGCGTAATAAACGGTCTGGCAGCAGCCCCCCCGGCAATGGCATGCAGGGTTGGGGATTCCACTTCCCAAAAACCTTTGTCTTCCAGATACCGCCTAATGGTACTAATCAAAAAGATTCTTGCCTTGGTTCGCTCAAGGGTTTCCGGGGTGTAGGTAAGGTCTAGATAACGATGGCGAAGACGAAATTCGATATCTTGCATGCCATCCCATTTATCAGGATGCGGCAAAAGCGACTTTCCCAGAAATACCACCTTGTTGGCAAATAAAGTCAGTTCACCTGTTTTTGTTTTTCCAAAGGAACCTTCAACACCAAGAAGATCACCCAAATCGAGAAGCTTTGCGATGTTCCAGCCTTGCTCGCCGACTTGCTTCTTGCCAATCATGACCTGAAGCTGGCCTGTCCAATCCCGAAGGTCCAGAAAAAAGACATTACCCATACCACGGCGAAGGACAATACGCCCGGCAATCCTTGCTTTCACTGGATCTTCAGGATTCACCGGAAGTTCGCGAACGCTTTTGATGGGTTGATGATCATCAAACCGCTGCCCCCATGGATCAACTCCCAATGCTTCCAACGCCTGCATCTTTTCCCTGCGAACACCCTCATGTGATTCTGATATTTCTGTCACGGCAACCAGACCCCATCGTTAAAAAGAACCGCTACAAGAACAAAATTGGGATGGCCCACCATAGGGTGAACCATCCCGGAATATTTCCCGGCTTAGCTAGCATACCCAAAACTACTTCAAAGGCACTAGATCGATCTTACGGAAAAAGAGTTCTGCACCTTCCGATTGGAAAAGAATCTTACCCTTTGTGTGGCTTGCCTTTACGCCTTTATTTACCACCACGCCATTAAGAATGTTGGTTATCGAATCTCCATCACATATGCATTCCAAGACATTCCATTCACCCACGGCCTTTTCCACATCCTGCTTTCCTCGGAAGCCAATAGTGTCCGTCCATTCCGGATCACGACCATACCAGTTGATTCTACCACCCTTGAATTCCTTTAATTGGCCGCCCTTCTTGTAATAAGACTGGGGGCTTTTCTTTTCGCCTTTTCCGGTTGGTTTTTCTTCCACTTCGGCCCACATGGAGGGCTTACCTTTGCCACCCACCAAAATGAAGTCGCCCGTGCCGCCTTCAATCAACTGGCACTCAATGGATTCCATCCAAACACCGCCGCCCGCACCATCTTCTCCAACGCAATGCAAAAGCACTCCACTATCACGGGTAGCCTTCTCACGGGGTGGCCAAGTTTTGTTACCCCATTTGAACTCCACGATAAGCTTATAGTTTTCATATTCTTTCTCGGTGGTGAAGCATCCGTAGATTTCACCAGAAACCCGAATGGCCCCATCCTTGACACTAAAAACCTTGGTAGGATCGTTGTTCTTTCCAAGGTGCTTTTCACCTTTCTTGGGAGAACCCAGATAGGTGTAGAAACCAGTCAGATCTTTGCCGTTGAACAGTTTGATTGGTTGCTTGCCAGTTTGGCCGTGTCCATTTCCAACCACTGTGAACGACAGTGTAGAGACCAGCCCTGCGAAAATTGCCAGGGAAATCCACCTCATCTTGAACTCCTTCTGTAATGGAAAAGCGACGCAAGGGAATAACGATAACTCAAGGCACCGTTTTGCTTGCATCAAGGTTGGTAGTAGCGTAGCTTAACTTTAATTCACACCAACCCCAAGAGAAAAAGGCATCCCTATGAATCTGGCAGAACTTACCTGGGAAGAAGTTTCCAACCTTAACAAAAACATGCCCGTGGTTATTCCTGTGGCGGCCATCGAGCAACATGGAAGGCACCTCCCAGTTTTTGTGGATAGCATACTGTGCGGGGAAGTGATCCGCAGGGTCTCTGAAACTTTGAAAGGTAAAGCACTGTTTGCACCCCTGACATGGTTTGGCAATTCGCACCACCACATGGATTTTCCCGGCACACTAAGTGCCAACCCCAGGCTCTATCTGGACCTTTTAAACAACCTTGCTGATAACTTTTTGGACCATGGCTTCAAACGAATTGTCTTTATCAACGGGCACGGCGGAAACATTTACCCCGGAAAGCAAGCCATCTTTGAACTTCGCCAAAAATACAGGCATCGCAACGACCTGCTGCTTTTGTTTGGTACCTACTGGGACTTAAACCCGGAACCACGCCCGGCATTGAAAGATTTTGTTCAACACAAAATGGGTCATGCCTGCGAATGGGAAACTTCCATGATCCTGAAGGTTGCCCCGCACCTTGTCAAAGGCAAGGTTGCAGAACTAAAGAAGGTGGAGTTTGGCTTCAACTTTGAACCCGCATATAGGGGTTGGATCACCAAGGACCGAACAGAA
>JBEGQX010000026.1:0-7734 GCA_041180805.1 Planctomycetota bacterium | reverse complement strand
ATTCAAAAACAGTAAAAATGCAAAAGGTCAACATGACACCAATTGCGCCATTTCTCAACCCTGCAACACCTAATATTGGTGCAGGACGGCTGTAACAATAATAAAAAGCCTCCACCGCAATAAAAAAGGCAATCATCAAGAGCACGACCCTGAATCGCATCTTGATGACCAATTCCTTGCTTTCCACAAGGTTTTTGATCACGTCACCATCTACGACCTTCCTAATGGGTTCCAAACCTTTTCCCCTGAAAAACCTTAAAATCTTACCCCTGCTATTGCATATAATAGCAATCTCAACTCCGACTCTGGCAATAATACCCAAGGTCAGGCATGAACTTTATAAAAATACTTTCCCAACCGGTCGACAGGGCAACCTATGCCATCACAGGTTTCTCCCTGATGGCCTTAAAATTCGCCATCGACTTTCTGGTTGCCAGGTTTTACTTCGAAAAATCATGGTCCCCGATAGACTACATCATCTGGCCAAATGGCAACGCCACCGTGCTTCTCCGAATGGGGGAAGATGAAATACTATTCGGCCTGACCATGCTTGCCATTTCGATTCCCTTTATCATCATAGGCACCACCATGACCTTCCAAAGGCTTAAGTCCGCGGGCCTTCCCCCAGTTTTAATCCTGCTGTTCTTTGTGCCGGTGGTGAATCTTTTTCTGATAGGTATTCTTTGCGTGAGAATGCCAAGTCGGCCTTCACCCGAATTGGCAGACCTGGCCCCTGTTCCAGAAACTCCGAAACCCGGAATTCTCTATTTGTTTGGCGCCACCTTTCTTTCGGCGATACTGACAGTTTGCATGGTTGTACTGGGTGCCAACTTACTGGCTAACTATGGGTTCGCGCTTTTTATAGGGGCGCCATTTGCGCATGGATTCTTCTCGGTGCTTATTTATGGTTGGAAAACCCCGCAACCCTTCTGGCGTTGTATCTCCATCGGCTTGCAATCCACCATCCTTGCGGGTTGCCTTATGTTCTTTTTTGGGATCGAGGGCGCAATCTGCCTGCTTATGTTTCTGCCCCTGGGCCTGATACTTGCCCTGCTGGGTTGCTGCTTTGGTTACATGGTGCAGGCACGACCCTGGCTGCAAAAATCGTTCCCATCCATGCTTCTGATGCCGCTCGCCGGGCTTCCTTTTGTCATGGGGATGGAAAGCAACTTTGAACCAACCTCCATGCTTCGTCAGGTGGATAGCAGCATTGTCATCCATGCCGACCGCGAAACAGTTTGGAATGTGGTTGTGGCGTTTCCACCCATACCGGATGACAACCTTCCCTGGTATTTTCGCACGGGGGTGGCCTACCCGGTCAGGGCCGAAATCAATGGCGAAGGCGTGGGTGCGGTTCGCAAGTGCGTGTTTTCCACCGGCCCATTCATCGAACCGATCACACGCTGGGAAAAACCCCAACGCCTTTCCTTTGATGTGATCGATCAGCCATGCCCCATGCACGAACTAAGCCCGTACAAGATTCATCCGCCGCATTTGGACAATTACCTTCGCAGCCAGAAGGGGGAATTCAGGTTGGTGGATTTGGGGAACGGCACCACGCTACTAGAGGGCACCACCTGGTACAAAAACCGGATGTGGCCCCAGGAATACTGGGGTCAATGGTCCGATGCCATCATTCATCAGGTTCATTTAAGGGTGCTGGAGCATATTCGCCAGCATGCCGAGGCTGCTAGGAAAGCTTCTTGATAAGAACAAGCGAGTTTCTGCCACTCTTGTCGTATTTTTCCCTACGAACCGCTGGCAGGCTTTCGGGGGTGCCAGGCTGGAAACCGCCCTTCTGTTGGAAGAAATGGAACGCCTGGGTGGAAAGGCAGATCAATTCCTGCACTCCCGCGGCCCTGGCCTGCGCTTCACCATACTGCATCAGCTTTGTACCAATGCCCTGGTTTTCATAGCGCGGGTCCACGCACAGGCAGGCCAGCTCGGCTTTCTTTTCCTGCGGGTACAAATGTATCGCGGCGCAGCCTGCCGGGTTCTTGTCCACTTCAAACACAAAGAAATCCTCGAACTGCTTTTCTATCTCGGCGCGGGTTCGGCTTATCACCTCGTTATTTGTCACCGCGGTTCGAATCAACGCATGAATGGCGCGGGCATCCTTCTTTTGCGCCTTGCGGATCGCCACATATTCATTGGCATGAATCAGCGTGCCAACCCCCTCGTTGGAAAACACCTCGGCGAGCAGTCCTTCCTCGACCTGACCATCAATAAGATGCACCCTCGTGACACCTCCACGAATCGCCTTCACGGCTTGTTCCACTTTGCTGACCACCGCGGGTAACACATCGTCCTTCTGTTTCTTGAGCAGGTTTTCCGCATCATCCACCGAAACCTGCCGGATGATGGTTTCCTTCTTCTCGCCCTTGCGGGTCTTAAGCACCGTCAGGCCGGGCTGGTTGGTCAGGTAGATCAACTTCACCGCCTGCAGGGCCTTGGCAACCTCGTAGGCAACAGTGTCGGAATTCAGGCGGAAACTGTGGCCTTCGCCATCACAGCCAATGGGTGGAATTACCGGAACTATATCCTGCTTGATCAGCGAAGTTAACAGCGCCACATCCACTCGCTCGACCCGGCCGGTATGCTGGTGATCGATGCCCTGCAAAATGCCCGCCGGGTGCGCCACTATGGCGTTGCCCACTGCCCCACGCAAGTCGTTGGCACTAAGACCCTCCAGAATTTCATGGGAAACCCGGTTCGCCGCCAGCAGGCTTAGGTTCAGGGTGGAGGCATCCGTTATGCCTGAACCATCCAGGTTGGATGCCTTGATATTCATCCCCTCGGCAAGTTTCTGGATCTGGTGCGCAGCACCATGCACCAGCACCACCCCAATGTTCAGGCTTCGCAATAACGCAATATCCAGAAGAATGTTGCGGAAGTTTTCGCTTTCCACCACCACGCCATCCAGCGCAATCACAAACGTGCGGTCACGAAATCGCGGTACATAGTGAAGAATATCCCTGAGCTTCGTAAGCTGATGAATCATCGATCTGAACCTTTGGCCGCGCTTTTGATTGCGCCATGCGGAAGTCCTTCCTAGAATGACTTCCTACATAAGAATGTAACCAGAACGGGCTTTCTTCGCAAAGACCGCTTTTCCATAAAGGAGCAAGGAATGGCTGAAAAGGTTGTCATCATCGGATCGGGGCCCGCAGGTTGGACCGCAGCAATCTACTGTGCCCGTGCCAACCTCAATCCGGTGGTCTACGAAGGCGCCATTACAGAGGACAACCGCATCAAGGGTACCCTGCCACTGGGCCAGCTTGCACTTACCACCGAGGTGGAAAACTTCCCCGGGTTTCCTTCCGCCAAGCTGTATGAGTTTTTAAGCACCGCACTGCCGGCCGATCGCCAGCCTTACTGGGTACAGGACAAGACTCCCCAGTCAGGCCATGGCATCACTGGCCCGGAACTGATGGATCTGATGCGCCAACAGGCCGTGAACTTCGGCACTCGCATCATCACCGACGATATCACCCATGTCGATTTTTCCAAAAAGCCATTCAAGCTGCACACTCTGGAAGGCAATGTTACCGAGGCCATGGCTGTGATCATTGCCACAGGCGCACGCGCCAATTATCTGGGCCTGCCCAGCGAAGACAAATACAAGAACCGTGGCGTTTCAGCCTGTGCTGTGTGCGATGGTGCCCTGCCCCGCTTCCGCAACAAACCCCTGGTGGTGGTGGGCGGTGGCGACAGTGCCGTGGAAGAGGCTTCCTACCTTAGCAAGTTTGCCAGTGTGGTCTATCTGGTTCATCGCCGCGACAAGCTGCGTGCCAGCAAGATTATGCAGGATCGCGCCCTTTCCAATCCCAAGATCAAACCATGCTGGAACAGCGCCGTGGATGAGGTTCTGGGTAACGACAAGGATGGCGTAACCGGCGTACGCCTTAAAAACCTTCTGGATGGCTCGGTTCAGGAATTGGCTTCCAGCGGTATGTTCTGCGCCATAGGCCACACCCCAAATACCGACTTCCTGAAAGGCCAGTTGGAACTGGACGATAAAGGCTACATTCTCTGGAAAAAAGCCGCCCGCACCTGGACCAGCGTGGAAGGTGTTTTTGCCGCTGGCGATGTCGCTGACAACTACTACCGACAGGCAATTACAGCCGCAGGCAGTGGCTGCATGTCCGCCCTGGATGCGGAGCGCTGGCTGGCCGAGCATGGCGAACTCTAAATTGCTTTATTTTGAAGGTTGACCTTCACGCCTTTCCGGCCTAAGAATGATATTGTTGACCTCGTAGCTCAGCTGGTAGAGCACGGCACTTTTAATGCTGGGGTCCTGGGTTCGAGTCCCAGCGAGGTCATCTTTTCCACAAATAATAGCATCTGCAATCACCTTCTCCTCGCCATCTGGTGGGTTTCGATCACCACGGATTCATAAGTTTCCGCGAAGTCGTTGAAGGGCATGGTGAATGTGCCGTTCTCCACCGCGTAGCCATTGGCTTTTCCATAGGGCATCTGTTTGGGTTTGAAATGGTTGCCCCATGGGTTCCACAGGGTGACGTTGTTGCCTTTCACTTCCAGCACGGCATACGCATGGCCGGATGGCACGCCCGGCGGAAGGTGCGCGCCAGCACCCGGGGTGGCAGCACCCACCAGCAGGCCACTACTCTTGGCACGGGTCATGGCATCGTGAATTTTCGCATGGGGCACATGCTTGAAATGCATCCTTTCCACCGCATGGCCTGTCAGCAGTTCCATGATCTCGCCCATGTCACCCCCCTTGGCCAGCCGATCCACCGCGGGTTCGTTCGTATTGGTGGATCCCTTTTTGGCATGGTGTGCCTGGCCTGCGCCCTCCTCAATAATGTTCAGCCAAAGCCCCTGGTCGTGTGCGGTGCTACCCAGACAGATCAGCCCATCGGTCAGCGCGGGCACATGCACCTTGTGATTTTGACTGAAGGAAACATCACAGGATCCATCCGGATTTTGGTGGATGATTTTGCGGATTTCCGCAGGGTTACGATGCACAAAACCGCCCATGGTGGACACAAAGAAACAGTCGCCCAGGTGCCCCTGGGACATTCCCACCACCGAAGGGTTCCTGGCAAAGACCTGGCGTGGCACCTCGCGCAGGTGCTTGGAAAACGCCAGATAGTTGGAATTCAGATGGGGCGATTTCTGGGAAAGATCACGTCTTTCCTCTGCGCCATCCTTCGTGTTTTTCAAAGCCTGCAGGGTCACACGCTGCACCGATGGGTTGCCCAGAAACCAGACATGAATGCTGGCCACCGCGGCGGCTTCATCACCCTTTACCGAATGCGACTTCAGCAAATGGTCGATCTCGGCACTTTCCAGGCTGCCATTACGGTTGGTATCCCAGTTGCCAAACCGCGATTCCACCACCGCCACAAACCCAGCCTTGTTTTGTTTGCCCTGCCCCGGCAGCAATGTTCCACACAGACCCAACACCAAAACCGAAAGCGCAAAGGTTCGCATACTGTCACCCCAACCAAACATAGTGTGCTATCTGCCTGACACATGGCAATTGTTTCATCCATTCCGGCAGGGTGAAAGTAAAAAGCACCTTGCATGAAAAATCCAAGGCCTTAGCATAAGGCATTATGCGCCTGGCAACAACGACAGTTCTGGTAATCCTTTTCCTTGCGCTGGGGATGTATTTTTTCAGCGGCAAAACCCGGCAGGCCTTTGATGCCACAAAAACCAGACAGCATATCGAGGAACTTGAAAAGCGCGTTACCCTTCTGGCAGCCACGCTGGGGAAAAGTTCCGCCTCAACCCCGATGGCTGGCAAAGAAATCACCAAGGCCGGCTCACCCGTGGGGGAAATACTGGCCGCTCTACCCGGCGTAACCATCAGCAAACTGAAGGCTGGGCAGGCAACACCCGCGCAATGGCTGGTGCATGTTGTGGTGACCACACCCGAAGATAAAAGATCGTTTGAAAAACGCATGGCCGGGCAATTTGCCAGCCCACTGCTCCCCCAGGACCTGGATGCACTTTACCAGGAGCACCTTTTAATTGTTGAAGCCAGGCAGCTTGAGGAAATGGCAACCCTGAAGATTCTGGTGGAAAAGCATGGGCTTGCAACCGTTCTGGTGGCAGGGCAACAGGAAGAAATTCCTGACCTTGCGCTTTTGAAGGAAAGGGAAACCCAAGTCATCGCACAACTTCGCGAGCAACTGGCGGAAATTCGGGAACTGGCCAACGGCCTGGCGGGCGAGGAACTTGCCAAGGCAAACCAGACCGAGAATTCCCTTCGGCTGGAATTGGAAAAGCATGACCAGCACATGAGGTTGCTTGGCCCGGTGGTAAGGCTGGTGGCCCGGGGTGTTCCCATCAAGCCGGTATTTTTAACTGCGGGAAGTTCGCCTTGGGAAAGAGATTCTTCCCCCGTTCTTTTTTTGGCCGACTCCAACCCAGAGGCAACCCAAGCGATGGTCTCCACCTTGCCGGCAAGATATGGCTATGTTAGGTTGGGCGTTTCTGAACCATAAAACTGCGGTTTTTTCATCGCATTTTAAGAACTTTTGCAAGTTTAGCCGATATATTAGGTATCATTATTAGCTGGAGCATGCGCATGCGCTTTTTCAGAACTATTCGCGTTGGGTTGTTGCTGGTGTTTCTGTTGGCGGTGGCCTCTGGCTGTTCCAAGCAGTCGGCAACGTCAAATGTGAACAGCCGTTCTGTTGCCAGCAATAGTGAAGTGGCAGGGGCTGCCGAAAACGAACTGGTCATGACCAAAAAAGGTAAAATCAAGGATCCCAACAAGGTCAGGGACCCCAACAAAGTCAAAAAGCCCGGCAAGAAACCCAAAAACGAAGCCAAGTAAACCAGCAACCCAGCCTCTTCATTTCCGCAGCCCTCTACAAGTTGGAATATTACTGCACCCTGGGGCATGGAAAATTGCGCACATTCATTCCAACCCCACTGCACACTGCATTTTTGCATGGCTGATTCACCCATTCGCCGCCCAACGCTATGGCCTTGGCAAAGGTTTCAGGCGTATACTTCAACACCCTCGGTTTTCACCCACAAGCGTGAGGCATTCTGGCCATGATTCTGTTTCTGCCAAAACTGTTCGATGAAATGCGCTGCATGCAACTGAACCAGATTGCAATGAACTACGCCAACCAGAATGCCCTGAACTTTGAAGGCAATGATGCCCACTATGGCAATTCGTATGGTGTTGCACGCATACCCGAATTTGAACAGGTACTGAACGCCCTAACCCCTTTGATCCAGCACAAGACCGGCTGGACAAACATCGTGGCGGAAAATTCCTACACCCGAATCTACCTGAATGGTTCCGACCTGAAAAAACATGTGGACAGGCCCGGACTGGATATCACCCTAAGCGTTTGCACATTCACGAACATTGGCCACCCCTGGCCTTTGTTCGTGGAGGATGAAAGCGGCAAGGTTCATTCCATAGAAACCACACCGGGCGATGGCGCGTTGATGCTTGGCACCAAGTACCAGCACTGGCGCGACAAGCTGGTTGCCAACCCTCAGCAGATGGTCATCCAATCGTTCTACCATTGGAAGTTTATTTAGCGTGCTATTTATTAGAGAAATAATTTGAAATGATCTTTCCAAGTACTTGAGTTTTTAGCATTCAACTTCCATTTCGGCCCGCATGAACATCAATTTAACGCGTTGCCAGCCTTTAACCGTTAAAGCAGACCTTGGATTAGTTTGCCCTGTCTATGGGTGAACAAAAGACATTTGAGACTTGCATAAACGCCATTTGTA
>JBEGQX010000025.1:0-51512 GCA_041180805.1 Planctomycetota bacterium | reverse complement strand
CAAGATCGAGGAAACCATTGCCCTGGGTGGCGACCAAACCCTAATGCAAGGTGGCCTGCACCCCTCCCTAAAACTGGAATGGTACGAAGATCTTTTACGCGACCTGAAATCCCGTTACCCCAACTTTAACCTTCATGCATTTAGCCCGCCGGAAATCTGGCATTTCCACAAAATCAACAAGATTCCCCTTCGCCAAGTTCTGCAACGACTAAAGACCGCTGGCCTTGGCAGCCTTCCGGGCGGCGGCGGGGAAATCCTTGCAGACCGGGTGCGTACGCTGCTTACCAAAAACAAATGCCTTACTCAGGAATGGCTGGAAGTTCACCGCCAATGGCATTCACTGGGTGGTAAATCCACCTGCACCATGATGTTTGGCCATGCGGAAACCCTTGCCGAGCGTATTGAACACCTACAGCATCTTCGTGCCCTTCAGGACGAGACAGATGGCTTTACCGCTTTTATTTGCTGGACTTTCCAACCAGAAAATACGGTGATGGCCAACTACCCACCCGCCGGCTCTTTTGAATACCTTAGGAACCAGGCACTCGCCCGGATCTATCTGGATAACATTCCTAACATTCAATCTTCCTGGGTAACCCAGGGAGGCAAGATTGGCCAGTTGGCACTTCTGTTTGGCGCCAATGATATGGGCAGCCTGATGATTGAGGAAAATGTGGTGTCTTCCGCTGGCACCGTATTCCACCTTACCTTGGAGGAAATCCGCAGTTCCATTTCGGAACTGGGTTTCACCCCCCGCCAGCGGAATGTTTTTTATGAACTGTTACAATAGATTAGAAATGAGTTTTTGATATCAACTTTACCAATCAACATCCATAACATAAGATTTTTTCATGATAGGCGCTAGCATTCTTACAAAAGTCTTCCAACAATTAAACAGTGATTTCATAGCTTTGGACAAAGTTTCCTTTGAAATACCAAAAGGTGAAGTGGTTGGTCTGCTGGGTCCCAACGGTGCTGGCAAAACCACTACCATGCGAATCCTTTGTACTTTGTTAAAACCCACATCTGGTTCGGCCCAAATTGCGGGCTTTGATGTGGTTACACAACCCGATGAAGTGCGGCGAAATTTAGGTTTTGTATCTTCCGGTACGGGAATTTATGACCGCCTTAGTTGCCAGGAATTGCTTGAGTACCATGGGAAACTTCATGGCATGGATGACAAATCAATCCAAGAAAGGTCTGACTTGCTATTTCACACGCTGGGGTTGGAAAATTATCGAACAAGACTCGGGGCAAAACTTAGCACTGGAACCCGCCAAAAGGTTTCGCTGGCCAGGGCCCTCATCCACGATCCACCCGTTTTAATTCTGGATGAACCCACCGCAGGGCTTGACTACATCAGCACATTAAGCCTTCTGGATACCATCAAGGAACTTCAAAAACAGGGAAAAACGATTTTATATTCCAGCCATCATTGCAACGAAATCGAAAGAATCTGCGACAGGGTGATTATTTTGGGGGATGGAAAAGTTCGCTGGGATGGTGACTGGCGCTCCACTGAGGATGGTAAGAAAGGATTAGAGGCTTTTCTGGAAAAGGAAAACCCTTGGAGCGTAGGCACCCCAAGGGTTTAAGAAATGCCATCAAAGTAAGTTTATATTCCGGACCCACCTTGGAAGCCTAGTTTTCCACCACCGCCACCAAAACCACCTTGGAATTGGCCGCCACCACCGCCGAATTGCATGCCACCTCCAAAACCACCTTGGAATTGGCCGCGACCGCCACCAAAACCGCCTTGGAATTGGCCACCACCACCAAAGCCACCGCCACCGAACTGCATACCACCACCGCCACCTTGGAAGCCACCGCCTTGGAAGCCGCCACCACCGCCACCAAAACCACCACCTCCAATGGAACCAGTTGCCATTTGGAAATAGGGATTATTAAACGGATCATAACCTGAAGGGGTTGTGGTTCCTGGCATAAACCCGGTATTCATTCCGCCACCACCGCCACCAAAACCACCGCCGCCACCACCAAAACCACCACCGCCGCTAAAGCCTCCACCACCGCTAAAGCCACCGCCGCCACCACCAAAACCACCGCCGCCACCACCAAAACCACCTTGAACACCACCGCTGGCGTTACCTGTCATGGTTCCCATGGGGCCATTAATTCCATAAAGCTGCGAGATGATATTTCCCGGAGTATTTACCTGAGTCGTCTGGGCAGTTCCAGATATTCCACCGGAATTAAAACTGGCTCCTCCACCAATTCCATTCGTGGAACCTGAAGAACCTGTATTGAAATTAATATTTTGATTAGCCAATTGAGCATTTACCGTATTGTTCAATGGGCCCGGTTGAGGCGGCCTAGGAGGCATGACACGATATCTTTGCGCCAAAGATACCCCAGGTATGATTGCTGTGGCAGCAAGGGACGAAACCATCAAACCAAAGCCAAAAGTTTTAATTTTTTTCCATTGCATGATCATTTTAAACCTCATTGGCCTGTATGAGAGCCGGTCAAACATCATTCATTTAAATCTTAACACAGATATGACAACTTAAAGTTCAAAACTTGCAGAAATCACCTATTTTTTAATACAATCAGACAGGTTAATTAGATCTCTCTTAGGCCACCAACAATACTTCTTGCCATAAACCTTTGTGGCATATAAAGTTCCAGCCATTTAGCTTTTTAAATTATTTTTCCCAATAAACCCATAAATCGCCTTGACAAGGATTCAAATCACTTTATAGAGGCGCTCACCCAAGGCAGCTTGTACGGCTTGGCAGGGATATTCTGCATCCGCAAGTTATATGGGGAAACCCGGACAGGGGGAAGCGTTCAGGTTTCCAACCATTGCAGCCTTTGCATGGGGGAGGAGAAGGGGATCATGAAGAAATTCATCAAGGGTGCGGCAGCACTTCTTACCGGTCTGCTTGCAGGAACCGCGACAAATTCAAGGGCCCAGGACTTGGCTCCGGGTTCACCCAACCTGCCTTTACCTTTGTATCATGCCAGACCTGACACCGGCGGGTTCTTTGTTTCTGGTGGGTTTTCCATGTACCGACAAACTAATCCCATTGGAAACCAGCCTATCGCATACAGGGGATTTTACGCGATTGATGGAACCAATCTGGGACCACAAGTAATCATTCCGCCAACAACGCCTGGTGGTGCTCCAACCTTGGCGGCAACAAGTGTTCCTAATGGAACTTTTATAGGGAGCATGGCAGAAGCTTTAAACACAAATCAAGTCAGTGGACCTAGTACATATATGCCTGGTTTTAATGTATCAGCAGGCTGGAAATTTGCTGATGAATCTAGTCTAACAGTAAGCTACATGTGGTTAGCAAAAGCTAATTTTGCAGCAACAGCAAGCTTAATTCCTTCGAGCCAAAATATAGGTGCAACGGGAGCTGACAGTTATATATCGTCGCCGGTTTATGGATACCCAACACAATATGCTGGCCCTTTGAATGATGTTTTCGCATTTGCGGATCCAGACTTGGCTAATGCAGTAACTGCAGGTGGAGGAACAGTACCGACTGTCAATGTTCCCACCACTGACGATCCTAACAATGTGTCTTCCACTTTGCCATTGCGAGGATTTGCAACCCCGGGTGCGGGCTATGGTATATGGAACGCCGCAGATTTTATGACCATTGAATTCACCCAGAGATATCAACAATTAGAATTTATGTACCGTAAGCCTGTTTATGAAACAGATAACTACCGGATGAGCGCATTGGTTGGCCCGAAATTCGTATGGATTTGGGAACGATTCAAGTGGATTGCCACTGATCTAAATGTGTTTGGAACTGGTAGCGACTTGGATTCTGCTGCCTATACAAATATCGTTTCAAATCGAATGTATGGTGCAAATGTTGGTTTTGCCCAGGAATGGTACCTTGGCCATGGTTTCTCCGCACAGTTGGATCTTAAGGCCCAATTGTTCATGAATATTGTGAAGGAACGCGCCAAGTATGAGTTTGATTACCAGAGAAATGCGACCCCGATCAGTAAACGGTCCCAGACCGAATACACCGTGGTGCCCGGTTTGCAACCCACCATTGGTATCAACTGGTATCCTGTGGAAGGTATCGAATTCAAAATCAATTACGACATTATGATGTACTGGAATACGATAGCCTCACCGAACCCTGTCAACTTTGGCTGGGGCAACTTGGATCCAACTTATCAAAGCACCTTCCGAATCTTGGATGGTTTCAATGCCGGGTTGGCTCTGGTGTTCTAAAAGTTCAAAATTTCGCTTCCCTGGAAGGCCGATGGGGCAACCTGTCGGCCTTCTTGTTTGCCATTATGGGAAAGGCGTTTATAATTGCCCCTGTTGGTAATCTTTGGATTTTAAGGGTTTTAGGAACGAGGAATACATGAAGCCAGAACAAACAACCAAGCAAAACCTTACTGATATGATGCCTTGGTTACTGCTGTTTCGTACGTTCTCACTGGCTTTGGATAGCTCCAAGCTCGCTTTGGGCGCTTTGGGTATTTTAGCCACAGCCATTGGCTGGGCTATTCTTTCCTTCGTATTTTCCTTTGGGTACGAATCCAAGGCCCCGCAATGGAGTGCAAACAGCTATTCCAAAGCCCCCAATCCTTGGAGTGCCTTCAAGACCGACCGAGAGCGCTGGAACCTGATGCATCTTTCGTCTGGCGTTGGCGGCAGTGACTCTACCTATGAAATCGAAGATCTTGTTGAAAACGAACAGGAACTTCAAATTGCCAAGGATGCCAACCTTAACAAGGAAAACATTTTCAACCAGATTGGCCTTTTGGTGAACTCTGGCAAAATAAATAAGGAAACTGGCGAAAGACTCGGTATTTACCTTGGCCAACCCAAACCGCGTGGCCTTATTAACACCATGCCATGGTTCGAAGAAAGGGGCCCGAACCCATATTTGCTTGCCACAGGCCAAGCTGGTGTACCTTGGAATGTCGGCCGTTTTTGGGATTGGGTAATCACCCAACAATGCCCCTATCTTTTAGAACCTTTGGTTAAGGCAGTCCGACCTGCCCTGCTTCTAATTCACCCGGAAGCTTCTTTCACCCAAAGGGTTTACTTCGTTGGATGCCTTGCCTGGATTTTGGTGGTTTGGTCTTTCTTTGGAGGGGCTATCTCGCGAATTGTTGTAGTACAAATTGCTCGCAATGAAAATATTGGTATGCGCGGTGCCTTGAAATTTGCCCAGCAAAACATGGTGAACCTGATATCTGCACCCCTGTTTTGCCCGACGATTACTCTGGTGCTTCTGTTGGTTTCCATGGCTTTCGGTTTACTGGGATTAATTCCGATCTTTGGTGATATTTTTGTAAGCGGGCTTTTCTGGGGTGTTTTCATGGGCTTGGGCCTTGTGATGGCCCTCGTTCTGGTTGGTTTGGTTGGCTGGCCATTAATGGTCGCCACCGTAAGCTCTGAAGGCTTGGATAGCTGGGAAAGCTTTTCCCGTGGCATTCAGTATTTGTATTCCCGACCATGGAACTTCATCGCCTACAATCTGGTTACCATGGGTTATGGAATCGTAGCCATCTTTTTCATCGGGTTTATGGCATCCTTTGGCGTGTACCTTGCAAAGTGGTCGGTAGCCAACACTCCCATGGCGAAGGCATTGAACCGCTCACCTGAATTTCTATTTGTTTATTCCCCCACTTCATTCGGCTGGAGAGAATTGCTCCTCCAGGGTGGCAAAGTGGATGGCCAAAACCTGGTGGTGGATGGCAAGGTTGATACCAAGGCTTACCAGAAATACCTTGGTTTTGATCCGCAAAACCGCAGCGAGAAGGATTCCCTGCGCTGGTACAACTTCATGGGTGCCGGCTTGGTAGCTATCTGGCTGGGCGCATTTTTCCTTCTTGTTGTTGGCTTTGGGTATAGTTATTTCTGGGTCGCATTTACCCTGATTTTTTTACTGTTGCGCAAGGATCTTGATAATAACGAGATTCACGAACTGCACTTGGAAGAAGATGAGGAAACTCTTGTGGCCCCCGTGTTGGAAAAAGCACCGCGCGAGGAACCACAACCGGAAACCAAATCAAGGTCATTACCCGTGGTGGATGCCCCACCAAGCAAACCGGAATCCCCCGAGGTCTGAAAGCCTTCACAAAGGAATGGTAGGATGCCATGACAAGACCGCTGATCCTGATGAGTGGACAATGGTCGGATGTGCCACTTGAGGAACTTGCCAGCCTGGTAGCGGAGTGGGGTTACCAGGGAATGGAACTTTGTTCCTGGGGCCATCATTTAAACCTCACCGCCTGCGCCGAGGATGATTCCATGGTGCAGGAAATCATGGATCAGTTTTCCCGTTTTGAACTAAGCATTCCAACACTGGCAATCCACAGGATTTCTCAAGGTATACTTGATTTTCCAGATGCCAGCCTGCAGAGAATTCTCCCTGAACACCTATGGGGTGATGGCGACGCCGAAGGAATTCAGCAAAGAACCATTGAAGCCATGCATTCCGCCGCAATCGTGGCCCAAAAAATGGGTGTGACAGTAGTAAGTGGTTTCTCAGGGTCGCGAATCTGGCACCGTTTATCTGGCTACCCCTACCCCACGCAGGAAGAAATCAGCCAGTCCTTCGAGCAATTCGCAGAGACATGGCACCCCATACTGGATCAATTCCAATCGACCGGAACGAAATACGCCCTTGAAGTCCACCCGGGGCAGATGGCTTTTGACATTCCTTCTGCAGAAAGGTTGCTTTCCTCCCTGGATAATAGAGAGGAAATAGGGTTTACCTTTGATCCATCCCATTTTTATTGGATGGGAATGGATCCTTGCGAATTTTTATTGCGTTTCCCCGATCGCATTTTTCATGTGCACTTGAAGGATATCGCAGTAAGGTTGGATGGCAGGAACAGCCTTTTGAATGGCTGCCTTGGTGCCGGAGATTTGCGCAGGGGTTGGGAAAATCGTGCGCCTGGTCGTGGCCATATCGATTGGGAATCCATTTTCCGTACTTTAAATAGTATCCATTATCAAGGACCGTTGTCGGTTGAGATATCAGACGCGGGAATGGATCGGCTAAAGGCAGCCGAAGAAACCGTGGAGTTTATTCAACGGCTTAACTTTGAACCGCCACCGGAAAACAGGCCTCATTAAATCGGCTTGAAACATTGGAATCCCCATGATTCTTGTCATTGATAACTATGATTCTTTCACCTACAACCTGGTTCAAAGGTTTGGGGAAATTGACTCGACACTGGATATTCGTGTTATTCGAAATGACCAAATAGATATTCAAAAAATCCGGGCCATGAATCCGGGCAAGATTATTATTTCTCCCGGGCCATGCACGCCTAAAGAAGCCGGAATTTCCAACGATGTATTGCGGGAATTTGGAGGCAAACTACCCATACTTGGAGTATGCCTTGGCCATCAATGCATCGGACATGTGTTCGGTGGTGAGGTAATCCGGAATTCTCGCATTATGCATGGCAAGACTTCCCCGATCCACCATGATAATTCAGGTGTGTTCCGCGGGCTTTCCAACCCATTTGAGGCCACTCGCTACCATAGCCTGGTGATCAAGAAAGAAACCTTTAAGAATCCCGATTTTGTGGTTAATGCCTGGACTGCGGAAGGCGAGATCATGGGAGTTCGCCATAAATCTTGGGAGTTGCACGGCGTTCAATTTCACCCAGAAAGCTTCCTCAGCCTGGAAGGCCCCAAGCTTTTGAAGAACTTTTTAGATATCCCAGATGGCAAACTTAACTAAAAAACCAGATTAATGGTGAAAGAAATCCTTCTGGAAAAGCAGAAGGTTGGCTCCTCGGTCTGGATCCCAGCGGATACCAACCACATCATACTCCTTGGCAATTCCAAGATGCAGCATTGGTCTGTGCTGGTTATGGCATTCAAAACGAACCGAGCCATATCCATGTTGTCGAACCCAGTCATGCACCGAGTCCATCAATTGCGAGGCGATTCCCATGCGCCTGTATTCGGGCAATACCCCGTAAAACCATGTGAAGAAAACAGATGGTTTTAATTCGAAACCGATAAAAAAGCCCACTGCTTCGCTTTGCACCCGTGCCAGCAATTGCAAGACATTATGCCTTCCCAGATAGCGCCTGTTGAAACTGGCAATCTCGCGTGATGGTCGAAAAATTTGGTTGTAGAGCTTCACCAAAACAGGAAGCGTTTCTGGCCCGACAACTTCTATCAGCGCATCTGCCATAGATTACCCCACAATCAGCTTAACGATCCGGCCGGTAAAGCGAGTCGATCAGTTCGTTCCAAGATGGAACATTCCAATCACCAAAATGAACTTCCTCAAAATGTTCTTCCTCTTCTGCAGTCGGCTGTGGGGCATGTGTATCAGCGATTTCCTCATGCACATGCTCTTCAGGGTTAATATGTTCGCCGGCAGCACTGGTGAAAAGAATGTCGTCATCCGATCTTTGGCTGGAACCGGTTGAGAAAGCTACCTCATCATGTTGATGGCTTGAGGTTTCCACTATCTCGGGTTCTGGAACCGCTTGTTCGTTATCATTGCTGCGGCCCCTACCTCGGTTGTTGCCGCCCCTTCTACCTCTTCTGCCCCTTCCCCTTTGATTCCTGTCGCCACGGTCTTGGCGCTCTCCACCTTCGTTGGATTCTTCTTGGACTAATTCACCACTATGTTGGGTTTCCTGAACGGTTTCAACTTTTGGCTCCTCAGTGATGCGGGCTTCCACCACCAAAGGTTGTTCTTTTGCTGGTTCAGGCTTTGCAAAGATAATTTCCAAGGTCTCTTCCGTAATCACCACCTTTTCATGGTTTGAAGCAGGAAAATGGGTAACTGGAGGAGTAAACACCACAGGAGTATTGGGTTCTTGATCGGAAGGAACCGCTTGAACAGGGGTAAGTTTTGGTTCGGAGTGATCAGGAGGAAGCCCCAATTCATCTGCCAGGGATTTCCAACGATCTTCTGGGTTATTTGCACTCATGGCTTAGCCTTCTTTCCATAATTGTTTCAAAAGGTAATTGTAGCCAATTCTGCACTTTTAGACAACTTGGCGAGAATGCATGGAGGAATCCACCATGCTCTAGGAACCAAGAATGTGATAATTCCAGGAAAGGGGCTTACCATCCGCATAAGGCATAACGCCATGGAATTGGGTAGGTTTGCCATCGAACATCAAAGGTAGAAACAACCTATCGCCTTCCCACAGGTTTTTATGAAGGATTTGTTCAACCGGTACCCACTCCAGCGTTCCCTCGGGGTTTTCAGTAGGGGGTACACCATTCCAATTAGTCAACAGGAACAAAAAGCCAAACCAAGCCTCGCCATTTTTCCCAAACCCGGGCCAGCTAATGGTTCCTTTAAGAATTGGATTTATAGCGTCGATCCCGGCTTCTTCTTTAATTTCGCGAAGGCAGCAGGAAACCGCATCCTCCATAACCTCAAACTTGCCACCTAAACCGTTGTACTTTCCCCAATGATGGTCATTCGGATTTTTGTTTCGATGCACCATCAATACAGAAGATTTATCCTTCGAAAGTACATATGCCAGCGTGGCAAGAATAGGGGTGTAAGGCATTGGTGACCCTATCAGGCAGCAATTTTTCTAACATCGGGGCCTTCATGAACCTTGGTTTCATTAAATCGCTGACCGGAGGAATCGTAGAAGAGAATACGTTCTTCGTCACCAGCCCAAAGCGCATAACAGCGCACCATTCTTGGCCCCTTGACTTGAAAGAACATACCACAGGCTTTTCCAGAGCGAGTAATCTTGTTCATTTGCAGGGGAGTTGATCTGGGATCAAGATTTTCATGGGCACAAAGCTCGTGGTGAATATGCTCTTTGATCTTATCCAGCGATGGCAACTTAATTACCGACTCCATGAATCGACTCCTTTAGACCAGCTCAGGGCCCAAAAGAAAGATCGTCAAAGAAAATCGCCATCTGGATGGTTGCAATAATGAGAATCGGAAGAAATCGCCCTACCAGGCGTTGAATTGGCGCAAACACTCATAAACGGCAATTCCTACCGAGGTTGCCAAGTTTAAACTTCGAATTGGAGCACTTCCCGGCATGGGTATTAGAAGCCCTTTTTCTGAATATCTATCCATCACCCAAGTGGGCAGCCCTTGAGATTCGGGACCGAAAAGTAAACCATCACCCTTTTGGTAAGTAACACTGGTATAAGGGGTGGTGGCATGGGATGAAAAATAATAAATCCTACCCGATGCAATCAAAGATTCGAACTCTTCCAGGGTAGCATGACGGTGCACCTCAACATGAGGCCAATAGTCCAACCCAGACCTTTTGAGGGATTTTTCATCCAAACGAAAGCCAAGAGTGCCTATCAGATGTAAAGATACCCCTACCGCCCCGCATAATCGTGCTATGTTGCCCGTATTAGGTGGTATTTCCGGTTCAAAAAGGCCCACTCTTATCATTTTTTTTCCAATTCAGGCTAAAGTTTTAGTGATGATTGTACGAACGCGGCTTGCCCGCGGTTTGTTCTTTTCCTTTCGTGGGTGGGAATTTGTTCTTCTTTCGCCAGAAACATCCTGTTGTCTCCACCAAACCCAGAGGCTGGTATTTAGATGCCTTTGCTGCAGGGATGCTTTTGTTTGGCTTTTGTCTGGGTATCTCCATACTAGGGCAAGATCCGCCATTCCCAGCCCAATATGAATACTCTGGATCAAGCTCCAAAAACCCACTGGGTGAGTTTGGAACCTGGATAAGCAAAAATGTACACCATGTGTTTGGTCTGGGAGCTTTTTTGCTCATTGGAGCATGGTTCACACTAGTATTTGGATTGATCCTTAGAAAACACTTTTTCTCATGGTTGGTTCGCCTGATCGGGTGGATTTTCCTGATTCCCTCTGCCTGTCTATTGGCCAGCGAATACCGCGATCACTTTCCTTTGATATCCGCCAATGGCCCCGGTGGCAGCCTGGGCATTTTCACCAGTTATCATCTGGAACAACTTCTAACAGAACCCTGGCACATAATAAGCTCTTTCGTTCTATGTGCGATTGGATCTGTTTTGGCACTGCCAACCCTGTGGATGACCTTGGGACTGGCCTTAAGACAAGTTGCGGTTTACTTCCTGCGGGGGTTGGTATCCCTAGGCAGGTTCCTGAAATGGGTCCTATCTCCATTTGCACCACTTGCCACAAAACTAGATGACATTGAAGATCTTGCTGTCAAGAAACCCGCTCCCAAACTACCAGAGATGGAAACGTTTGAAGATCCAGAACCAATTCCCGGTTCCATCCCAATCTTCCATCATGGCAAATCTTCCGCAAAAGCTGAACCGAAAGTATTGGATTTGGAACCCACCGATTCAGGTAATTACGAATTACCCTCACTTGGCCTATTGGAAGATCCCAAGCCTTTGTCGATGGCTTCGCAAGAACAACAATTACGCGAAAGAGCGCAGCTATTGGAGAAGACTTTCCTCGATTTTGGCCTGAATGTGAAAGTGGTGGGCATTAACACCGGCCCTGTAATCACCCAGTTTGAAATCAGTCTGGAGACCGGCCTGCGTGTGCACAAAGTCACCCGTTTGAACGATGACATTGCCCTTAATCTGAAAGTTCCCAGCGTTCGCATTGTGGCTCCCATTCCAGGCAAAAACACCGTGGGTATTGAAGTACCCAACGAATTGAGGGCCGAGGTCAGGCTGAAGGAAGTGCTGCAAGCTATTGGGGCCCCCAAGCTTGCGAGTTTAAAAATACCATTGTTTCTTGGAAAAGATGCTGAAGGAAGGCCCTTGGTCGGCGATTTGGCTGACATGCCACACCTGCTGATTGCAGGTAGCACTGGCACTGGTAAGTCCGTTTGTATGAACACCATTATTTTAAGCATGCTGATGACTCGCACGCCAGACGATATCCGCATGATTATGATTGACCCAAAAGTTGTGGAACTAAGCAATTTCACCAAACTTCCCCACATGATGCATCCAGTGGTGCACGACATGAAAAAAGCCGAGGCGATCCTAAGCTGGGCCGTGGAAAAGATGGAGGAGCGTTACGAGTTGCTACGCAGGGCCAGAGTAAGAAACATTGCCAGCTACAATGAATTGGGTGAAGAAGAAATCCTGCGAAGGGTAGAACCTGCCGAGGATGAAGACAAATCGAAGATTCCATCCAAGATGCCCTACATCGTTATCTTCATCGATGAAATGGCAGACTTGATGATGACGATGAAGAAAGAAGTGGAAACCCACATCATAAGGCTGGCCCAAAAATCCAGAGCGGCAGGTATCCACCTGATTGTTGCAACTCAGAAACCAACAGTGGATGTGATCACTGGGTTGATCAAATCGAACTTGCCTGCGCGCATATGCTTCAAAGTGGTAAACAAATCAGACAGCCGGGTTGTTTTGGATGAAATGGGTGCGGACAAACTGCTTGGAAAGGGCGATATGCTGTTCCTACCTCCGGGAACCAGTGTGCTTGTGCGGGCACAAGGCACATTTGCCAGCGATCGTGAAATTACCCGGGTAGTGGAAACATTGGAAGGCGAACCTTGCTACGCCAAGGAATTAATGGAGTTGGAAACCCGCAAGGATGAAGATGATGGAGATCTGGCCGAGAAGCTTAAAAGTAGGGATGAACTATACGAAGCCGCCGTTGAAGTAGTGATTCGTGAGGGCCGGGGAAGTTGTTCTCTACTTCAAAGAGCGCTTGGAATTGGTTACGGAAGGGCGGCCAGGCTCATTGATTTCATGGCGGAAGATGGAATCGTTGGAACCTATAATGGAAGTTCCGCCAGGGAGGTTGTCATGAGCATGGATCAGTGGGAATCCGTAAGGGCTTCCAGGTAATTCAACAAAAAAAGGGAAGGCACCATGGCCTTCCCTTTTTCGTACTTCGGGGCATGCCTTTATTTCTTCAAGGCAGCTCCATAAAGTTCATCAACAGCTTTCCAGTTCACCAGATTCCACCAGGCGGCAAGGTAATCCGCCCTGCGATTCTGATATTTGAGATAATAGGCATGTTCCCACACATCAACCCCAAGAACAGGCTGATGATTCATCATCAGAGGATTGTCCTGATTTGCAGTGCTTAGAACCTGAAGGTTTTTCTTTTCATCCAGCACAAGCCAGGACCAACCGCTTCCAAATCGAGTCAATCCGGCCTGATTTACCTTCTCTTTGAATTTGTCAAAACTCTCAAAAGCCTTGTCAATCGCCTTTGCCAGAGCGCCTGTAGGTGAACCACCTGCCTTGGCTCCCATGATATTCCAATAAAGATTATGGTTGGCATGACCGCCCGCATTATTGATGACGCCCTGCCGAATGGTTTCAGGCACCTTTTTGATATCCTTCACCAAGCTGTTGATATCCAGCTTGAGAAGGTCTTTATGTTCCGCAAGTAACTTGTTGAGATTGGTCACATAGGTACGGTGGTGTTTGTCCCAGTGGATTTCCACTGTTCTTGCATCAATGTGGGGTTCTAGCGCATCAAACGCATAAGGAAGCTTCGCAAGGGTAAAACCAGAATCCGCTTGCGCCATGGCCTCATTGATTGCCAAACCCAGGCCAAGAACAGCACCGGTACTCTTCATAAAATCTCTACGACCTTGAATATGAAACACGACAATCTCCCTTCATATTGGAATTAAAAGGTTGGAAAGGTCAGCATACCCACAAAAAACACCCGCCGCAAAATTATTCCATCAAGGAAAGCTATTCACACTTCCTTCATATCTCTCCAACAAACCAAGACAGTTGGGTTTAATTTCCTTGCATTCTGTAAAAGGATGGTTATTGATTGGACATAACGGCTTTAAGAAGTCGTAATCTTTCGTAGGATAGGAAAGATTGTAAAGATTCTGAATTAAAGGGAGTATTTTCGTGGCTGCAGAAACGATTCATTCTGAAAGAAATCAAACCATCGCTCAAAAGTCTATCAATAGCATCCGAACTCTTTCGATGGATGCAGTTCAAAAAGCAAACTCCGGACACCCTGGAACTCCTGTAGCTTTGGCACCCCTGGCATACACCCTTTGGCAAAACCACCTGAACTTTGACCCTGCCAACCCCATTTGGCCAAACAGGGATCGATTTGTACTTAGCGCAGGCCATGCCTCGATGCTTATTTACAGCATGCTTCACCTTAGTGGGGTTAAAAAAGTTGATGCTAATTACAACATCTTAAATGAGCCATCGGTAAGTTTGGACGAGATCAAGAATTTCCGCCAATTAGATAGCAAAACTCCGGGCCACCCAGAATATCACTGGACATCAGGCATTGAAACCACAACCGGCCCTCTTGGGCAGGGTGTGGCTAACTCTGTGGGTATGGCGATGGCCGAAAGATGGCTAGCTGCCTACTTCAACAAGCCTGGATTTGATATTTTCAATTACAAAGTTTATTCCGTATGCGGTGATGGGTGCCTGATGGAAGGCATTTCCAATGAAGCAGCCTCCCTTGCGGCTCACTTCAAACTTTCCAACCTTTGCTGGATCTATGACAACAACAAGATCACAATCGAAGGCCATACTGATCTTGCGTTTACCGAGGATGTTGCGACCAGATTTGTGGGATTGGGATGGAATGTTCTGCGGGTGGCAGATGCCAACGATTTAGACATGATCAATCGCGCGATTGACACTTTCCACAACACTCACGACCGACCAACCCTTATTATCATGGATAGCCATATTGCATATGGTGTTCCCGGTAAACAAGATCATCATTCCGCTCATGGCGAGCCTTTGGGCGAGGCAGCCATCAAGGCTGGCAAGGCTAATTACGGCGTTGATCCTGAAAAGACATTTGATGTTCAACCCGGTGTTTACGATCATTTTCAGGCGCTTCTTGGAAAGCGCGGCGCGGAAAAGAGCGCGGCTTGGGCCAAGTTGTTCGATGATTACAAAAAGTCTCACCCGGAACTTGCCAAACAATTGGAACTGATGGAGAAGCGTGAACTTCCAGAAGGATGGGACAAAGACATCCCAACTTATGCAGCCGATCCCAAGGGTAAGGCCGGGCGTATCGCTTCCGGGGAAGTATTAAACGCAATTGCCCCCCATGTGCCTTGGCTGATTGGTGGCGCAGCAGACTTGGCGCCCAGTACCAAGACCCGTCTTGTCTTCAAGAAGGATGGCAAAGAAGTTGCCGGGGATTTCGAGGCAAACAACTACGGTGGCAGAAACCTGCATTTCGGCGTTCGAGAACACGCCATGGGCGCGATTATCAACGGTATGGCACTCAGCAAGCTAAGGGCGTACGGTTCAGGATTTCTCATTTTCAGCGATTATGGCAGAGGTTCTATTCGCCTCGGTGCCATCATGGAATTGCCAGTCATTTATGTTTTCACCCACGATTCAATTGGCGTTGGTGAAGATGGCCCAACCCATCAACCTATTGAACATCTGGCTTCGCTGAGAGCGATCCCAGGGTTTATTACCCTGCGGCCTGCAGATGCAAACGAGGTGGCGGAAGCTTGGCGCCACATCATGAAAATCAAGCATGAACCCGTAGCCCTTATCCTGACAAGACAAGATTTGCCGATTTTTGATAGGACTAAATACGCTTCTGCAAATGGTCTTCACCGCGGAGCTTATGTTTTGGCGGATGCCCCGGGTGGCAAACCTGATGTTATTTTGATTGCCACAGGTAGCGAAGTATCCATGGTTATCGAGGCTCACGAAAAGCTGACCTCCGAGGGAATCAAATCTCGGGTGGTCAGCGTTCCATCTTGGGAAATATTCGAGCAATACTGCGCCAAGAATCCCAACTACAGAAATGAAGTGCTTCCCTGCGATGTAAGAGCCAGGGTAGCGGTTGAAATGGCATCCACTTTTGGTTGGGAGCGATTTGTAGGGTTGGACGGAGCAATCCTTGGCATGAAATCCTTTGGCGCTTCGGCCCCATTCAAAGCCTTGCAGAAAAAGTTTGGCTTCTCTGTTGAAAATGTTGTCAACACGGCCAAGGATCAAATCCAGAAGAATAAAAAGGCCTAAAGTAGCCATCAATACACAAGGCACAACATGACCATTTACGAAAAAGCCCTGGAATGGATTCGTAATGGCGACATTGTTGGCCTTGGATCTGGGCGGGCTTCAACGGCCTTCATTCACTTATTGGGCGACAAAGTTAAAGCTGGACTAAAAATCCAGGGAGTTCCAACATCCGAAGATTCCGCCTCTTTGGCCCGGAAGCTTAATATTCCAATCATTTCCCTTGAACAAGCCAGCGGAAAGATCTCCTGCGCAGTCGACGGCGCAGATGAGGTAGATCCCTCCCTGAACTTGATCAAAGGCTACGGAAGGGCCCTTGTTCGGGAAAAAATTATCGCGGCAAGCGCCAAAAAATTCATCATTCTGGTTGGACAGGAAAAAATGGTGACCCGAATTGGTGACAGGGGCAAACTTCCAGTGGAGACCGTTCCTTTTGGAGTTCCATTAGTTCAGCAAAAACTTCTTGAAATAGGCATCGAAAGTTCCCTTTGGAACAAAAATGGTGATCCGGCCTTTAGCGATAACGGAAACTCCATACTTGATTGCAAGATAGGCCCGCAGGAAAACCCCTGGGAATTGCAAAATAGAATTCGAAATATACCCGGTGTTGTGGACACTGGATTATTCCTGGCAATGGCCGATGTGGTATTGGTGGGGGATGATACATTCAAACTAACAAGAGAACTAAAACGCTCTTAAAAAAGTTTTACATACCAAGGGAGATTGAAATATGCAAATGGCAATGGTTGGTCTTGGCAGAATGGGTGGCAATATGGTTGAACGCCTAATAAGGGCGGGCCATTCTTGCGTGGTTTTCGACAGAAGCCCAGAAACAGTAAAAAAATACGAGGCCAAAAAAGCAACTGGAGCGACATCGCTGGCTGACCTTGTTAAAAAGCTGGCCAAGCCCAGGGTGGTATGGGTCATGGTTCCTTGCGGCGACCCTACTGAATCCACCGTGCAGGAACTTGCCTCGCTCATGGAAGCAGGCGACATCATCATTGATGGTGGCAATAGTTATTACAAAGATGATGTTCGAAGATCCAAGGAATTTGCAAAAAAAGGAATCCACTATGTGGATGTTGGAACAAGTGGCGGAATTTGGGGCATTGACCGCGGTTACTGCATGATGATTGGTGGCCCCAAAGAAGCGGTGAACCTTATTGATCCGATTCTAAAGACACTGGCTCCCGGAATTGGTTCCATAGAACGCACTCCCGGCAGAGAAAAAGCAACCGGAACCTCCGAACAAGGCTATTTGCACTGTGGCCCTTCGGGTGCGGGTCACTTTGTGAAAATGGTTCACAACGGAATTGAATATGGTTTGATGCAAGCCTATGCGGAAGGCTTCGATATCATTCGCAATGCCAACTCCGAACAACTACCTGCTGAACATCGTTATGACTTCAATTGTGCAGACATCGCGGAAGTCTGGCGCCGAGGAAGCGTGGTTGGATCATGGTTGCTTGACTTAACCGCTATGGCGCTTCTGGAAACCCCCAGCCTCTCGACCTATTCGGGGTTTGTTCAAGATTCAGGCGAGGGCCGTTGGACTGTTATGGCAGCACTGGAGGAAGCGGTGCCAGCGGATGTTCTAACCTCGTCTCTTTACACCAGATTCAGGTCTCGGCAGGAACATACTTTTGCAGAAAAAGTACTGTCCGCCATGCGTTTCAAATTTGGCGGACATGTGGAACGCCCAACTGGCGGCTAATTTTCAGCAGAAACTGAAAAGGAAAAATCATGGCAAGAGAGTTGATTGTTTTGGACTCCGCCCAGGCTGTGGCATTAGAGGGAGCACGAATTTTCCAGAACAGTGCCGTAAAGGCCTCTCAAAGGAATGGAAAATTCACTGTTGCTCTTTCCGGAGGCAGCACCCCAAAGGGTATGTTTCAGATTCTTTCCGCAGATCCTTTCAAAAACGGCATCCCATGGGATAAATGCTTCATTTTTTGGAGCGATGAGCGAAGTGTTGGCGCGGAACATCCCGACTCCAATTACCGGATGGCCAACGAAAACCTTCTTTCGAAAGTTCCACTCCCCGCAGGGAACATCTTTCGTATGGCAGGAGAAAGCCCTGATTTAAAGCTGGCAGCCAAATCCTACTCGGAGCAAATCGGTCGCATTTCCCCTGACTTTTCCTTGGATCTGATTTATCTAGGCATGGGTTCCGATGGACACACAGCTTCTTTGTTTCCCCACACCAATGCCCTACGGGAAAATGAGTCCTGGGTAATCGACAACCATGTTCCGAAATTGAATACCAACAGGCTGACCTTTACCTACAAGATGATCCAAGCGGCCAAAAAGGTTGTGTTTCTAACTTGTGGAAAAGACAAGGCGCCCGCGTTCAAGGAAGTATGGCAAGGCAAGCCAAATTTGGAAGAATATCCTTCCCAGGGAATCACCTGCCCTGACACGAATTGTGTTTGGATTGTAGACAGGGAAGCCGCATCCCTGATTCAATAATTGGTTATCAGGAATTTAAAAATGAACAAAACAAAGGCATTACTGGCACCATCCATTCTTGCCGCAGATTTTAAGACTCTTGCCGACCAAATTCAGCAGGTGGAAAAAGCTGGAGCAAACCGCATCCATATCGATGCCATGGATGGTCAATTTGTGCCAAACCTAAGCTTTGGAATTCCGGTTATTCAATCGATCCGTAGTGCTACCCGATTACCATTCGAATCGCACCTAATGATCAACAATGCAGACAACCTTCTTGATGCGTTCATAAAGGCAGGTTCGGATTCGATCATTGTTCACCAGGAAAACAATCATCATTTGCAAAGATTGATACAGCGCATTCGCGATGCTGGTAAAAAAGCCGGCGTTGCAATAAATCCAGCAACACCAGTTAGCACTTTGGAAAATATCCTTCCGGAACTTGATGTTGTCTTGATCATGACAGTAAACCCGGGGTTTGGCGGCCAAAAGTTTCTGCCGCAAACCCTTTCAAAGATCAGTACAGTCGCAGCAATGATCAAAAATATGCATCTGCAAACAGAGATCGAGGTGGATGGAGGCATTGATGCCCAATCTGCTCCACTTGTGGTTAACGCCGGCGCGAATGTCTTGGTTGCTGGTTCAGCCATATTTGGTGATAAAGATGGGATTCTGGGCGGGGTCAAAAAAATCCAGACTTCCCTGGCAAATTAAACTTTTCCGCATTCAGGTGACTTTAACATGTTCATTGCTGGCGATATAGGTGGCACCAAGACAGTTCTAGCCCTTTTCGAACAAAAATCTGGCCAGATACATCAAGTTAGGCAGGCTGTTTTTCCCAGTAGGGGGCATAAAAGCCTTGAGGAGATTATTGGTAATTTCCTGGTCGGCGAAAGAAACCTCAAGCTGGATGGTGGTTGCTTTGGAGTTGCAGGAGCCGTGCTGGGCGGAAAATGCAAAACCACAAACCTACCTTGGGAATTGGATGAATCCAAACTTGCGGAATTTATCCAAGCACCTTTTGCCAAGCTTTTAAACGATCTTGAGGCAGCGGCATTTGGAATGCTTTACCTGAAACCTGAAGAACTTGTGGATTTGAATCCAAATCATGCCCCTCCTCAAAAAGGCAATATCGCTGTCATCGCGGCAGGTACCGGATTGGGAGAAGCTATTTTATTCTGGGACGGCAAAGAATATCACCCTTCCGCGTCCGAAGGTGGCCATTCTGATTTTGCCCCCACGAATGAAACAGAAATAAAACTTCTGGAATGGCTGTCTAAAAGTTATCCAGAACATGTCAGCTACGAAAGGATTCTTTCCGGCCCCGGAGTTTACAATCTCTTCCGTTTTGTCACAGAAACCGGCCAAAAGGACGCATCCTCACTCATTCAGGAAAAATTACAATCTGCTTCCGATCCGAGCGCAATAGTCTCGCAAATGGCTCTATCTGAATCTGATCCAGCAGCCGTTATGGCGCTCGATCTGTTTGCATCCATATATGGGGCAGAATGTGGGAACATGGCCTTAAAATGCCTTTCCACTGGCGGAGTTTATATTGGAGGAGGGATTGCCCCTAAAATCCTTTCAATCCTTAAAAGTGGCAAATTCATGCAAGGTTTTACTTCAAAGGGTAGATTTAAACCCCTTATGAACAACCTTAGAATTCAGGTGGCCTTAAATTCTGAAGCTCCTCTTATAGGTGCTGCCAATTATGCAGCCAGAATGATCGGTAAATAATCTCTTTCCTTCTTAGTTTACTTGAATTTCCCCTTGATAAAAAGGATCATAAATTCTCCATTTTCAGGGGTATGAAGGCATGCTTTCGAAAGAACAAGAACGGTTAAACGAAATTCAGGATGATGTCACAGGCTGGCGCCGTTGGGGACCATATGTAAGTGAGCGGGCCTGGGCCTCGGTCAGGGAAGATTACAGTAAAGATGGCAATGCGTGGGCTTATCTCCCCCATGAATTATCACGCAGCAAGGCATACAGATGGGGCGAGGATGGAATCGCGGGCATCTGCGACCGTTATCAACTTATTTGTTTTGCCCCGGCGTTCTGGAATGGCAAAGACCCAATCCTAAAGGAAAGATTGTTTGGCCTGACTTCGGAAGAAGGCAATCATGGGGAAGATGTAAAGGAATATTATTTTCACTTGGATAACACCCCCACCCATTCGTACATGAAATACTTGTACAAGTATCCCCAAGGTGAATATCCTTACAAAAAACTTGTTGATGAAAACAGAAAGCTGGGCGGAAAAGGGGAAGAATACGAACTTCTGGACACCGGAATTTTCAACGAGAACCGCTACTTCGATATCAGCATCGAGTACGCTAAAAACTCAACGGAAGATATTTGCATTCGCATAGAGGCGTTTAACCGAGGGCCTGAAAGCGCCCCGCTTTATATTCTCCCGCAATTATGGTTCAGGAACACCTGGGCATGGAATGAAAGGGCTTGGGGCCCTGATGCCGACCCCGAACCCAAAATCACCCCCGGCAGGGAAGGCCCCGGCTTCGTTAGCCTTTGTGCGGACGACTCTGATGTTCCAAGCCTTCAAAACATACCAGTATATTATCGTCTAGGAAAACGAAACCTTTATGGCCCCAGGCAAGGCAAATCTCTTTTTACATTCAATGAAACCAACGGTGAAGTTGTCTTCGGCAAGGGAAACCTTTCAAGAAAACCATTCACCAAAGACGCTTTCCACAGACATTTGATTCTGGGGGAACATGCTGTCAATCCGGAACAAGTCGGCACCAAAGCCAGCCTTTGCTATTATTTTCCCAGCATTCCCCCCGGTGGATCTCAAGTGTTGCATCTGCGACTTTCAGATGACATAACGCTTTCCAAACCTCTTGCCGAGGTGGACACAATCATTGAAAAGAGAAAAAAGGAAGCTGACGAGTTTTTCGAACAAATTCACCCACCCAAGGCAACCGCCGATGAAAAGCGTATCCAGCGACTGGCGTTAAGTGGCCTGCTGTGGACAAAACAGAATTATATATTCGATGTGGAAACCTGGTTGGAAGGCGACAACCCCAATTGCCCGCCACCCGAGGAGCGAAAGCATATTCGCAACCAACACTGGCGGCATCTTAACTCCATGCGAGTGATGATTCCTTGCGAAAAATGGGAGTATCCTTGGTTTGCGGCTTGGGATCTTGCTTTTACATGCCCAGCTATCGCACTTGTTGATCCAAGATTTGCGAAAGAGCAACTTTACCTTTTGCTTTTTGAACAATTCCAGCACCCCAATGGTCAAATTCCCGCCTACGAATGGGAATTCTCCGACCTAAACCCACCTGTCCACGCATGGGCGGTTTGGCGTGTATACAACATGGATCGCATTCGCACCGGGAAGGCTGACAGAGATTTTCTCGAAAAATGCTTTCACAAGCTTCTGATCAATTTTGCATGGTGGATCAACAAGGTAGATAGTGAAGGGAACAATATTTTCGAAGGCGGCTTCCTTGGCATGGACAACATTACGGTGATAGACAGAAGCACAAAAATGAGCAATGGCGCCGTACTGGAACAATCCGACGCCAGCGGCTACATGGGAATGTTCTGTTTAAACCTGATGCGAATCGCTCTTGAATTAGCCAAGGAAAACAAGGTTTATGAAAACATGGCTATAAAGTTTTTCCAGCATTACGCCTATGTTGCTGGTGCCATGAAACATATGGGGAACCGTGATTATCAACTTTGGGATGAAGAGGAAGGATTCTTCTACGATGTATTAAGGCATCCGAATGGAGAATTCACCAAATTTCGCCTGCGATCCCTGGTGGGCCTGGTGCCCTTATTTGCAGTGGAAAGACTGGAATTAGATTGGATTAAGCCATTCAAGGACTTCAGCGCTGCTTTTCATTGGTTTATGAACAACAGGCAAGACTTGGTTAAGAATGTTGTGCACAAAGTGGAAGAAGATGGAAATATAACCTACGCTCTGACAATTGTGGACGAGGAACAACTTTCCAGGCTGATGCATCGCCTGATGAACCAAAATGAATTTCTATCTGACTACGGCGTGCGCAGCCTTTCCAAAGCTCATGAAAAAGCGCCTTTCCATTATGATGGAATCACGGTGGGCTATGAACCCGCAGAGAGTGACTCCAAGCTAAAAGGTGGAAATTCCAACTGGCGTGGTCCGATATGGTTTCCAACTTCATTCCTTCTGATTGAATCCATACGAAAACTGGGCAAGGCTTTCGGCCCCAGGTTCACAGTGAGCACCCCGGCAACCAATGGGCAGCCCATAACCTTCCCATTAATGGCCAAAGAAATAGCAGACCGACTTATAAGTATCTTTTCCATTAATTCTGCTGGAATAAGACCGGTATTTGGGAAATGTCAAAAATTTCAGAAAGACCCCAATTGGAAAGATCTCGTACTCTTTTATGAATATTTTAATGGAGACACTGGCGCGGGACTGGGGGCATCGCACCAAACCGGCTGGACTGGCTTGGTAGCATCCTTAATTGATGAATGGCGCGGTTAGACAGATCCACCTTGTCAAAAAACGTCAGATTATGCTAATTAACTCTATGTGTATTTGGGAGTTATGGTGATTTCGTTTTTGGAAATCTGGCATGGAAGCCGCGCAAAAAACAAGCTCTTTAATCCAACCTGAGTTGCGGGTTATAAAACCAGTCAACCAGTCATCTGATTCTGAATTCTTGAAAAAATGTATTGAAGAAAAAGACTTGGAGATTATTAGCCTCCGGCAAGAACTTCAAGTTATTCAAAATAGTCTTGGCTTCAAGATTCTCAAAAGACTGCCAAAAATCGATTTTCTAAACAAAGCCATATTGAAAAGCCTTAAATACGCCGCTTCGATCTATCGAAATTTAAAACCTGCTTCACAAAACCTTGGGAGCGTAGAACTTAACCATGGATACCAGATTTGGATTTCAGAAAATGAACCAACACCTGCTGAATTGCAGGATCAGACAAGTAAGAAGTTTAATTTTGAACCTAAAATCAGCATCATAACACCAACTTGGAATACCTCCAAAAAATGTCTTGTTGAAATGATTGAGTCGGTAATTAACCAGACTTACAAAAACTGGGAGCTTTGCATAGCAGATGGTAATAGCACCTCTTCCGATGTTTTGGCGACTCTCAGGCTATATCAACAAAAAGATCCAAGAATAAAGATTAAATTTCTTGAAAAGAATCTTGGCATTGCCGGGAACACCAACGCAGCCTTGGAATTGGCAACAGGTGATTTTATTGGTTTACTGGATCACGATGACACGCTTGCCCCTTTTGCATTGTTTGAAGTCGCAAGCAAAATAAATGAATCCCCCGCGACATTGGATGTCATTTATTCCGACGAAGACATGATCACTGGCGAAAATAACCAACGTTTTAGCCCGGTATTCAAACCTGATTTTGGCTGGGACACCATACGAAGCCATAATTACATATGCCATTTTCTGGTTATCCGAAACCACATTATAAAAGAACTGGGTGGTTTTCGATCTGGTTTCGATGGATCGCAGGATTATGATTTGGTTCTACGAGCCTGCGAATTAAGCAGGGAAATATCGCATATCGCAAAGGTCCTTTACCATTGGCGAGTGCATCCCGCATCCACAGCGGGAAACCCCACTGCAAAAAATTACGCCCATGACGCAGGAAGAAGGGCACTTCAGGAGCACTTGGATCGAACCTTTGGCTATGGCCAAGCTTCAAATGGTAAAGCAACAGGTCTTTACCAAGCCATCTTCCATCATGCCAACTGGCCGAAAATTTCAATCATTATCCCCAGCAGGGATGAAGCCACAACCTTGAATACTTGTATTCAATCCATCCTACGGGATGATTATCCCAGTTTTGAAATCATTATCTTGGAAAACGGAAGCAAGCTTCCTGAAACCTTTAAACTCTATGAATGCCTGAAAAATGACTCTAGAATAAGAATAGAAAATTGGACCAAACCTTTCAGTTACGCGGCCATAAACAATTTTGGCTCCCAGGTTGCCACCGGCGAAATCCTTCTTTTTTTAAACAATGACATGGAATCCCTTTCCGGACAAAACCTTCGAAGGATGGCAGAACATGCCATTCAAAAAGAGACGGGAATTGTGGGAGCAGCTCTCTTTTATCCCGACCAAACGGTGCAACATGCAGGCGTAACCCTTGCCATGACAGGCATCGCCGGGCACACAATGAGAAATACCCCACGCGGAAAGCTTGGTTATGGTTTCAGATTGGCAACCATTCGCAACCAAACCTGCGTGACAGGTGCGGCACTGATGATTTGCAGGGATTTATTCAACCATATCGGCGGCTTCGATGAAAATCTGGCCATTGCGTTCAACGACATTGATCTTTGCTTGAAAGTTAAAAAGCAAGGTTACAACATCGTTTGGACCCCCTACGCAGAATTTACCCATTACGAATCCAAGACTCGCGGTGCCGAAGATTCCCCCGAGAAAAAAGCCCGATTTCAAAACGAAATCAATTATTTTCGCTCCAAATGGGAAGGTGAACTTAACAACGGAGACCCGCACTACTCTCCTAATCTGAGTTCATCCACAGAATCCCCAACGATCAAAATCAAAGGTTAGGCGGAATGAACAACTCCGCCATTCAACAAATAACCCCCAATAACACACCTTTGGTTTCGGTGATCATAGTTAATTACAACGGAAAGCACTTTCTTGAAGCATGCTTCAACAGCTTAAATTTACAAAGTTTCCCCAAAGAAAAAACAGAGTTCATACTCGTGGATAATGACTCTAAAGACGGCTCCTTGGAATACATGCATGCAAATTATCCATGGGTTCGCATCATTGAGGCCAAAGCGAACCTCGGATTTGCAGCGGGAAACAACCTGGGTTTCAAGCATGCACTCGGAAAATTTATCGTACTTTTAAACAACGACACTGAAGTGACTGACAACTGGCTGTTTGAACTTGTTGATTGTGCGTTAAAGCATGAAGATGCCGGCATGGTATGCAGCAAAGTCATGCTGCATAAGGACCGCGAAACAATTAACAGCACCGGTCTTTGCATTCTTGGCGATGGAAGAGGCTATGACCGGGGATTTTTCATAAAAGACACAGGCCAGTTTGAGATTGAGCAAGAAGTATTTGGCGGCTCAGGTTCATCGCTACTTTTGCGAAGGGAATTAATCAACGAAACTGAAGGATTCGACACAAGGTTATTCATGTATTATGAAGATTTGGACCTTGGATGGCGAGCCAGACTGGCTGGCTGGAAATGCTATTATTGCCCCACCTCCATCATGTACCACATACACTGCGGAAGCTCTGGCAAATGGTCACCATTCTTCACTTTCCATGTGGAAAGAAACAGGGCCTTGGTAAGTCTAAAAAACGCCCCTTTCCTCATGGCACTAAAAGTGCAACTGATTTTTAATTGTAAATGCGCCCTCAAACTTGCACTCAATCTGCCGCTTTTGCCTTTTACTAAAAATTCCAGAAGCACATTTGCGACATATCTGAAAGCGCTATGTTCTTATATTTTTTTAACGCCTGGTTTTTTGAAAAGTAGATTTACCCAGAAGGCAAAAATAAACCGAACATTCGTATACAACTGGTTTGCATCTAATTAAATAACCTCCCTGTTCTTTGTCATTCCGATAAACTAGAAACAACAGTAGTTATCCAAAGGAGACAGTATGGCTGGTGTTAATCCATATATCGAAGCGGCTAGTTTTGAACCTGCAAAGAATAAATTCAAGGTAACTTTTCTTCCAGATGGAAAGACCTTCGAAGTGAACCCAGAGAAAGTTCCCTACAATCGAACTGGTTTACCAGGCAGCATTCTAGATATCGCCTACGCAGCGGGAGTTGAAATTGACCATGCCTGTGGTGGGGTTTGCGCCTGCTCCACCTGCCATGTGATCGTTAAGGAAGGTTTGGATAGCTGCAACCAGCCAACCGACGATGAACTTGATATGTTGGACGAGGCAAGGGGAACAACCATGGAATCCAGGCTTGGCTGCCAATGCGTTCCAAATGGAAAAAAAAATCTGGTTGTTGAAATTCCAGCCTGGTCAAGAAACTTGGTCAAGGAAGCTCACTAATCCTCAGTTTTATGGCTGTGGGTTTCACAATGATCGCTGCAATGACTAACCAGGTGATGTTGCTGCGTGTGCTCTTTGTCAATGTGCCAGCCACAATCATCACAAGCTGGCGCTTGAGAATAGCAGGAATTGCAATACAAAGGCCCACCAAGCAGATACTGTTCAAGCCGTGAATATGTTTCTGTATCCATATCGCCCTTGCCGATGGGAATTTCAATTTTTGTTCCGCATCCCTGGCAATTTTGGTTGCGAAATTGCTCAACCAAAGGTAAAAACCTGTCACTTATTCCACGGGATACAACTCCGCCACCCTTGCATAACGGGCAGGGTACACCTAGTTGGGCGGCTATCGCCTTTCGAATAAAATCACTTTTGTTTGGCAGATTATTTAGCAGATCCGCCAATTCCTGTTCCACCTTGAAAGCCACAACTGCAGTCTTTGGAGTCTTACGATTCATATTGCTACCTCAATCTTAATACTGAATTATACCATACATGGATTCATTTTCACTTTCCAACCCGAAGTCTTAAGATTAAAGAGTGAATACCAATAGGTGGCATCATGATACTTCCGAACCCCCTTTTTTCCGAAATAATGCCTCCCGATGTTCCAATTTGGACCGTGCTACCATTCTGCCTGCTTTTAGGTACGATCGCGCTTGGCCCTATTTTGTTTCATAAAAAATGGGAACATGAAAAAACCAAATTAATAACCATCTTTGCTCTTTCGATTCCGGTCATCTTCTTTGAATTCTTACAGGGAAAAAGCGGGGTAACCAAGATTGGGCATTCTTTGGGCGAATTTGTAAGTTTTTTTTCTCTAATTTCATCCCTTTACATAGTGGCAAGCGGATTTGTTTTCAGAGTGAAATGGCAGCACGGTGTTATTTCAAATGCAATGCTGCTTTCCATAGCCTTGGCTTCCACAAATATTCTTGGGACAACAGGTTCCAGCATTCTTTTTTTCAAACCATTCCTGCATTTAAACCAATCTCGGGCAACCAAAGTGCACTTGGTCGTCTTTTATATTTTAATGGTTGGTAACACAGGCGGGCTTTTAACACCTCTCGGTGATCCACCTCTTTTTATTGGATACCTGAATGGGATTGATTTCTTCTGGACAACCAAACTCTTTCCCCAGTGGCTTGTAGCCAACTTATATCTTTTGGCGTTATTCTGCATCGTGGACTTCATACTTTGGAAAAAAGAAAAACATCTTCTTTCCCACCCAGAAGATATTCACGATAAATTCATTTTCAGCGGTGAAAGAAACCTCATTTGGCTTTTGATAATCATTCTTTCCGTATTATTTCAATCACCCGATTTTGCAGGTTCTCGAATTTTAAGTGTGTCGCTGGGGATTGATAACTTTCACCTGCCAGCTTTATTTGCTGCTTTCATCCAAGTGGCAACAGGGTTTTTGTCCTTTAAACTTACACCTAAATTAATCCACACAACCAATTTATTCACTTGGGAACCTGTAAAAGAAGTTGGAATTCTCTTTCTGGGAATCTTTCTAACTATGGTTCCCGCCTTGGATTACCTGAGACTCCATGGAGAAAACCTTGGAATACATCAACCCTGGCAATATTTTCTCATAACTGGTGGACTATCATCTCTGCTTGACAATGCCCCCACCTATCTCGCATTTTGTGTAATAGGGGCCGGAAATGAACCTATTTCCAGCCTTCCCGCCAACCACCCCCTTGTGCTGGCGGCCATCTGTTGTGGGGCGGTTTTCATGGGTGCAAACACCTATATAGGTAATGGTCCCAATTTCCTTACCAAGGCTTTGGCTGAAAAGGAAGGAATCAGGATGCCCAACTTCTTTAGATACAGTTTTTATGCCCTGATAATCCTATCACCCCTATATTTATTGATAGCTTGGTTATTCTTTTGGCCCTCTTAATTTGATTAAGCTTGCCTTTATCCACAAGACAATTAAAATAGTTAAAAATGGTGGGTGTAGCTCAGTTGGTAGAGCGTCAGATTGTGGTTCTGAACGTCGGGGGTTCGAGTCCCCTCACTCACCCTTTTTTCTAATCCCCACACATGCCATTAAAAGTCACCATTAAAATGCTTCTTTCATGAAAGAAGGCGCCATGGTCTTTTCAAGCTTTATGCAATACCTGGGTTTAACTCTCATTCTCTCTGTAAACCCAACCGACCAATGGAGCCAATGGCGGGGTCCATCCGGCAATTCCCAGTCCAATTCCAGCAATCTGCCAATCAAATGGAATGAATCCCAAAACATAGCATGGAAATGCGAATTACCCGGCGAAGGTGCCAGTACCCCATGTATTTGGGATGATTCAGTTTTTGTGACATCGCAAGATGGTGATAAACTTCTTGCCGCGAGAATCGAATTAAAAACAGGCAAACTCAATTGGCAAAAGCAACTTTCGTCCGGTGAAGTTATCAGAGATGCTTTGAAAGGCAAACCCGGCGACCAACGTCGTCGTCAAAAGTTTCATAAACTGCACAATCTCGCAAGTCCCTCGCCCACCACAAACGGAACTTCTCTGGTGTTCCTTTACGGAAACGGAGAGCTTTTCTGCACCGATTTTAACGGCAATCTTCAATGGCAAAAAAATCTTCAAAAGGAACACGGCACCTTCACTATCTGGTGGGGGTATGCAAATAGCCCTTTCATTTTTAATGACTTGGTTATTTGTACGGTAATGCAAGACTCACTTTCCGATCTTGAGGGAACTAAAGCTGAAAGCTATTTGGTAGCTTATTCCCTAAAAGATGGAAAACAGGCTTGGAAAACTCCCCGACCCACCGGGGCAAAAGCCGAATCCTGCGATTCTTATACCACCCCATTGCCATTCCGTTTTGGCAAAAATTTGGAAATTATAATCATGGGGGGAAATCAACTGGATGCTTATGATCCCCAGACTGGTAAACAATTGTGGGTGCGAACTGATTTCCCTGGAGGAAGAACCATTACCGGGCCAGGATTATTAGGCAACACAGTGGTTGCAACTCAGGGAATGCGAGGTCCCACCTTTGCCTTTGAATTAGATTCCCAAACTGGTAAACCCAACACAGAGAAACCAATATGGCAACACACAAAAAACACCCCCGACTCCTGTTGCCCTGTTGGAAACGGAAATCTAATTTTCACTGTGAGTGATAATGGTTTTGCCCAATGTCTCGATAGTAAAACAGGCAATTTGAATTGGTCTGAAAGGCTTCAGGGTGATTTCAAATCAAGTCCACTTGCAAATAATGGGGTGGTTTATTTCACGAATCTTAACGGCGAATGTACTGCCATCAAGGCTGATCCATCATTTCAAATACTTTCAAAAAACAACCTTGGGGAAGGTGTAATTGCATCTCCAGCGGTAGCCAGAAATCATCTATTTTTTCACACAAAAAAGGGTATAACCTGCGTGGGGTCGGGGTTTAGCAAATAATATAGGGTAAACATTTAACGGTTATTCCAAATGTTTCCTCTGAAATAACATCCATTCTTCGTTAATTTTGATTTGTATTTAAGTTTTAAAAAATTCCGGTTGCATGATACCAATGGATTTTCTTCAAACTGTTGGAATACATCATGTGCAAAGAAGCAAAGCTGGGACTTGCTGCTGGCGTGATATTTCTTCTGGTTCTAGCGATCGGAAGCAAAACCCCTGCACCATCCAATCAGAATGATATGCTTTCCCTTGAAGCAGAAAATTTTGCTGTTCAATCATCCAAGCCAGCCAGCAAACAAAAGTCCACTTTTCAAACCACATCCCGGGGGAAAGCCACGGGGCCAACACTCGAATAACCCATTATATTTTCCGGTATTTGAATCTTCTGGGCTGATCCGCATCTTCCCCCATACGCTTTTTTCGTTGGGATTCGTAAGTCTGGTAATTTCCTTCGCACCAGACCACCTTGGCATCTCCCTCAAAGGCAAGAATATGGGTCGCTATGCGGTCTAAAAACCAACGGTCATGGCTGATCACCACCGCACATCCACCGAAATTGAGCAATGCTTCCTCCAAGGCCCGCAACGTATCTACATCAAGGTCATTGGTGGGCTCATCAAGCAGCAGAAGATTTCCACCGCTTCTTAACAATTTTGCCAGATGCACCCTATTTCTTTCACCGCCAGAAAGCTCTCCAACTTTTCGTTGCTGATCCTGCCCCTTGAAATTAAAGCGCGAAACATAGCCCCGGGATGCGACCCTGGTTTTTCCAAGGATTATATGGTCCGTTCCGCCCGTAATTTCTTCAAACACTGTGTTTTGGTCATTCAAAGAATCACGGTTTTGATCCACATAGGCTGGCAACACGGTTTCCCCAACCCTTAATGTGCCAGAATCAGGTTTTTCTTGCCCCACAATCATGCGGAATAAGGTGGTTTTGCCAGCGCCATTGGGTCCAATAATTCCAACTATTCCTCCGCGGGGAAGATTGAAGCTCATGTCCTCCACTAGCAGATTGTCACCATATGCTTTTCGAATACCCTCAGCCCGCACAACCAAGTCGCCCAAATGTGGTCCGGGTGGAATCTGAATTACCAACTCGTCTTCTCTTTCCTCGTATTCCTGACTGGCAAGCTTTTCGTAAGCATTCAAACGGGCCTTATTTTTTGCAACCCTGGCTTTCGGCGCCATGCGTGCCCATTCCAATTCACGCTCCAACGCCTTTTTGCGGGCGTTTTCCTGTTTTTCTTCCCTGCGAAGCCTTTCGTCTTTCTGTTCCAACCAAGAAGAATAGTTACCTTTCCATGGGATGCCTGCTCCACGGTCCAGTTCCAGGATCCATTGAGCCACATTATCCAAAAAATAGCGGTCATGGGTGACTGATACCACGGTTCCCGGAAAGTTCTGAAGGGTTCGTTCCAGCCAGGCAACAGCTTCCGCATCCAAATGGTTTGTTGGCTCATCCAGCAAAAGCATATCCGGGTTCGACAGAAGGGTCTTGCATAGAGCCACTCTGCGCCTTTCACCACCGCTTAGGCTTTGGGTGTTGAAATCTCCAGGTGGAAGTCGCATTGCATCCATCGCGATTTCGAGCTTCCGATCCAAATCCCAACCATCCACAGCATTGATGGCATCCTGCACTCTGTCAAAATCGTTCTGAACTTTTTCCATTTCTTCCGGGGATAAATCCTCCCCAAATTTCATGCCCAGTTCCTCGCTGCGTTGAAGCAACTTGCGAACAGGCTCAACCGCTTCATTCAAATTTCCCAAGACATCCTTTTCGTCGTTTAATCGGGGTTCTTGGGGAACAAAACCAATTCGAATGTTGGGAGCCGGGCGCACCGAACCGATAAAATCCTTGTCTTGAAGCGCCATAATCTTTAAGAGCGAGCTTTTACCGGCACCATTGGAACCAATCACGCCGATTTTTGCACCAGGGTAGAAAGAAAGCCAAATATTCTTCAAAACCTCTTTTTTGCCGTAGGCCTTGATAAGGTTCTCAATTGAAAAAATATACTGCTCGGACATTTTGTTTTCCCAATACAAGAATTAACCGTCATATGACGGATGCATACAGGTCTTATTTTAACCTATGAACCATTTGATGAATTCACAACCAAGGATATCCGACTAAACGGAGGCGGATTTTTTCAAAAACTTGTCATCCCAAAGCCTTATTCCACCAAGGAAAGCCAGCGAATTATCACCCCTTCTGCTTCCCGGGGGCAATTTTTCCAGTTTCTTAACATTACCGCCACCAAGAACAACATAGTCAGCAACCATGGCATTCTTTAGGTAATTCACAACATCAAACACATACTCATGCCAGCGGTTTTTCCCCACCCTTTTCAATCCATGGGTACCTACAAAATGTTCAAAACTCCTGTTTTTCTTGTATGGCAAATGCCCCATTTCAAGGGCGACAATAATTCCATCCAAAATCAGGGTAGTGCCCAGTCCTGTTCCCAAACCTAGAAAAAGCATTCTTCCACCCTCGTAAGAACCAAGGGCCTGCATGGCGGCATCATTAATCACTCGAACAGGTTTACCAAAGGATTTTTCAAAATCGTAGTTTTTCCAACCTCTTCCAAGGTTTACTGGTTCCGCAGCGATACAGTTGTCACGGGTGACCCCAGGAAAACCAATACTCACTCGGTCGAAAGCCCAATCAGGGCAATTTTTCAAAACAAGATTGCACATTTCACGGGCACTTAACAATTCACCCGAAGTGAACTTGCGGACTTCAGGTTTGTTGGAAACTTTTACCTTGATATTAGTTCCACCAACATCCACAACAAGAACCTTCATGAAAACCCTTTCAATAATTAAATAATTATGCCTTATACAGAAATCGGGTCGCCTCTGGCTTATGATAATATCATTACATTGGTTTTACGCCAAGCTTTGGCAGTAAACTAACAAGACCTTAGTAGCAATTTTCTGAATCTTCGAGGCAAGGATGACACCCAACGACTTTATAACCCGCCAGGAAATAACCGCCTTACGACCTTGGGCGGAAAAATTTCCCACTCAGGATTCCGCCCTGGCGGAAATCGCAAGGCTTGAAGCTCTGCTCACCCTGCCAAAAGGTACCATTCACATCATAAGTGATATTCATGGTGAAGACACAAAGCTTCGGCATGTAATCAATAACGCATCGGGAAAATTGCGCCCATTGGTCGAGGGGCTTTTTGGCCAGATTATGGCCCCCATGGAATTACGCGATTTCCTTACGCTGATCTTCTATCCCAGGGAAATGCTGGACGCCCTGAAAGACAAACTTAGCAATCCTTCCACACAAAGAGAATTTTGCCACAAAAATCTCAAGCACCTGTTCACCATCCTCAGGGCTTTATCCAAAAGGTATGGCTTCGAAAAGGTGAACACAGTTTTTCCCGTTGACTACCGTAGCCTTTTCATGGAACTATTGCATGAACCTTCAGCAGATCGTGGCAATGAATACTATTCCGCCATCATCGATTCAATTTTGGAAAATGGCAAAGGCCCGGAACTAGTGCACCTGACCGTGCGCGCGGTTAGAAATCTGGCTATCGATGAACTGATAATCGCGGGAGATTGTTGGGACCGCGGGCAGCGGGGTGACAAGGTCGTGGAATACATGATGAAACAGCCAAATGTTTCATTTACCTGGGGAAATCATGACACCGCATGGCTGGGTGCATGTCTGGGTTGCGAAGCCCTTATAGCCCATGTGTTCCGGGTTTCATTGCGTTACCGCAATATATTTCAACTGGAAGAGGGATATGGAATTCCAATTCTGCCGCTGGAATATCTTGCCAGAAGTGTTTACAAGGATGATCCCGCTTCTTGCTTCAAACCAAAGGTGGAAGGCTTGCGAGATTCCTTGATGATGGCAAAGATGCAAAAAGCTGCCGCGGTCATGCAGTTCAAGCTGGAAGGTCAGATGATTGCAAGGCACCCGGAATGGAACTTGGATCATCGCAGAATCCTGCACACCATGGACCTTGAACGGGGTACGATTCTAGTCGATGGCAAAATCTGCAAGTTAAAGGACCGCAATTTCCCCACCATCTCCAAGGAAGACCCCTACGCTCTTTCCCCTGAGGAAAGATCCTGTATTGACCGTCTTAAACAATCCTTCCTTTCTAGTGACAAGATGTTTCAGCATATGCGTTACCTGCGGGATTCCGGTTCGCTCTATTTAATCAGGGACAACCACCTAATTATCCATGGCTGCATTCCGACTGATGCAAATGGCGATTTCCTTGAATTGCCCATCGATGGAGTCCCTTACAAGGGTAAGGCACTTTTTGACGCCCTTAACGATGTCATTGCCCGCGCAATTGATCAGCCCTCCGAATATGATCGCGATATGATGTGGTACCTGTGGTGTGGCCCCTTGTCTCCGCTTTTCGGAAAGGACAGGATAGCTACCATGGAAATAGACCTTGTGGAGGAACACGATACCCACAAGGAAACCAAGAATCCTTTCTTCCAGCAGATTCACGAAGTCGGTTTTTGCAACAAAGTACTAGCAGAATTTGGGGTGGATGAAGAGAAGGGCCTGATCGTGAATGGCCACATTCCTGTCAAGATTTCCGAAGGTGAGTCCCCGATTAAGAAAAGTGGTAAAGCCATCACGATTGATGGAGCTTTTTCCAGAGTATATGGTGACCACGGATTTACGCTTATCTTGGAACCAGAGGGCACTTTTCTGGCCAAGCATTATCACTTTGAATCGGTGGATGCCGCGGTAAAGGAGGGCGTGGATATCATACCCGCCATATCCGAAGTCCGAAGATGGAATCCATCTCGAAAAGTGTCTGACACAGAAAAGGGCGATGAATTACGCATTCAACTTAGTACTTTGCGTAAACTTGTGCTGGCTTATAAGAAAAACCTGCTTCAGCAGTCGAGATATTCCTAAAGGGCGATGCCTTGTCCAATCAGCCGATAATTTTCGAGGTAGACACCCGGCCGCATCTTACTGCAATGGGCTCAGCACTTGGCAGAGAGGCTTCACTGGAAGATATTCCGGATGATTGGCTTGGGTATCTCGCAAGTCTTGGCATCCAATACATTTGGTTTATGGGTGTATGGCAACTAGGGCCGGCAGGGAAAGCCATTTCCCAGTCACATTCTGAATGGCGGGGTGAATTCCGTAAGGCACTTCCCGATCTTCAAACCGAAGATATCACCGGTTCTCCTTATGCAATTGCCAGCTATAAGGTGGATGAATGCCTGGGTGGAAACTCCGCCCTGGCAGGCCTCCGGCAACGCATGAAAAAGTTTGGCCTTAAGCTATGTCTGGATTTTGTGCCTAACCACACCGGAATTGACCACCCTTGGGTACATGATCATCCGGAATATTACATCCATGGCACTTCAGAACATCTTTCAAAATTCCCAACAAACTACACATCTATTTTATGCCATGACGGCCCCCATATACTCGCCCATGGCAGAGACCCTTACTTCCCGGGTTGGGCTGATACCCTGCAGCTAAACTACTTCAACCAGGAAGTTCAATCGAAAATGCTGGAAACACTTTTGGATATTTCCGAACAATGCGATGCGCTTCGCTGTGATATGTCGATGCTAGTCATACCTGAAGTGTTTTCCTCGACTTGGCAAGAAAACCACCTTATCAACAATCCCAGACCTGTTAAAAACAGTTTCTGGCCTGGCGCGACCGCAACTATCAAGAAATCTCAACTAGGATTTTTGTTCATTGCGGAAGCCTATTGGGACTTGGAATGGCAGTTACAGCAAGATGGATTTGACTTCACTTATGACAAGAAACTGTATGACCGCATATTAACCAGCGGTGCGAAAGACATTCATGAGCATCTTCACTCAGATCCATCTTTTGGCAACAAATGTGCGAGATTTCTTGAAAACCACGATGAGCCCAGGATTGCATCCAAACTTGAATGGCCCAAGCAGCAATGTGCCTGCCTGATAACATTTTTAACCCCGGGTACGCTTTTACTTCACGAAGGCCAATTGGAAGGAAACAAGGTCAGGTCGAATGTGCATCTTCGCCGAAGAATTTTGGAACCAGTTTCTATTGAAATATTAGCCTTTAGTGAAAAAACGCTTGGACTAATAAAGGCGAATCACCTTCGTGAAAGCTCATGGACTTGGGTACAGCCTCTTGAGGCTTGGGCTGGAAATTTTACCCACCAAGATTTCATTACATTTATTAGAAAACATCCCAAAACCGGTTTGCACATTTTTGCGATCAACTATTCTGGACACCAGTCGCAATGTCTATTTCCAGTTCCTGACCAAGCCCTGCCTAACGGGGATTTAATACTCACAGACCTGCTCTCTGGAATTACCTTTAACAGAAATGGAAGCGATCTCAAAACCAATGGCCTTTTTGTGGACCTACCACCATGGGGTTACCACTGGCTTCATATCAAACCCAATTAAAATTGGAGAACCCAAATGCAAACCATCCAGTGGAATGGAACACCCGGCACTTCCAATTTGCAAATTCGTGAAGTCGACACCCCTGTTCCGACCACAAACCATGTTCTTTTAAGGATGAAAGCCTGGTCCCTGAATTATCGAGACCTTCTCGTGGTGGACGGGGCATATGGAAAAAACCTACCCAACCCATTAACCATTCTGTCGGATGGGGTGGGTGAAGTTATGGATGCTGGCACGGGTGTTTCTGCCAAACTTGTCGGCAAAAGGGTTGCGGTAAACTTTTTCCCCGATTGGACAGAAGGCCCATGCGATGCTTTAAAAGCCAAAAACTCGCTTGGCGGTTCGTGCCAGGGAATGCTGGCAGAGCATATCTGCGCTCATAAAGATTCCCTGGTTGAAATTCCTGATTATTTATCCGATGAAGAAGCTGCGACCCTGCCTTGTGCCGCCCTTACAGCATGGAATGCCCTTTTTGAAACAGGTCGACTTCTCCCGGGCAATAGTGTTCTAACGATGGGTTGTGGAGGAGTTTCCTTGTTTGCTTTGCAGTTTGCCTACCTTCATCAAATGAAATCATTCGCAGTTTCCAGAAGCGCCGAAAACATCATTCGCCTAAATCAATTAGGATTGGACCATGGCATTTGTACAAATGAAAATCCCGAGTGGGGGGATTTGGTACGAAAAGCATCCGGAGGCGGTGTAGATCTTTCATTGGAATTGATTGGCGCCTCAGCACTTCCAGAAACCATGAAAGCAACCCGGATGGGCGGCGAAATCAGCCTTATAGGAGTTTTGGGTGGAAATCAGGAAACATTTAACCCATTGCCAATGATCATGAAATCCCTGCGAATGAGCGGAATATTTGTAGGTTCAAAAGCTATGTTTCAGCGCATGCTCAAAGCCATGGAAAAGGCCAAACTTAAACCGGTGATCCACAAAACTTTTGATTGGAAAGAAGTTCCACAGGCTTTGGAGTATATGAAGAAGGGAAATCATTTCGGAAAGTTATGCCTGCGAAAAGACTAACCTTTTAAACAGGTAATTGCTATCACGGTATAAAGAGCTACTCCCACACAAAACAACACCATTAAAACGGTGCCGATATTGTTCAATGTGGCAATATCTTCCTTTGCCATTTGTTCACTTGTAATGGGTTCATTTACCATTTCGTTCACTGTTCCTCCTCCGGATAAACATTTTTCTAATCGTAACGACCACTTGCCTCAATCGGCCATACACTTTCAACAATTCCACCACGATGTGCAACCACGGATCTGTGCAAATTCATAGTGGCGCAGCAGTGGCCGGTAATTAACAATCGTTTGTCACCCACGATGGGCCCTTCATTCTGAATTTCCACCCGGGCGTGTTCCTCGGAAAGCTTCACCAGATTTTCCTCAGGATGATCTTTAACCACAGGAAGATTAAAATCCTTGGAGATTGCCTTGCTACCGGCATCCAAAATATATCTTCCATTGGTGGTGCTGATAACCGTGGTCAACAAAGTTAAGGAAGGCTGAAATTCAGGTCGCACTTTCACATATGCGGAATCCATCAATAAGAATGAACCGGGCTGTATTTCTTTGTAAACAGGATCAGCCACCGCATAGGTATATGAACCTGTACCAGAACCGGAAATATTTTCAGGCTCAATTCCAGCTTCCCTGAGAATTTTGACAGTCTCTGCGACCTGTCTTATGCCATCACGGATTTTAACCTCCTTGGATTCATCCACGGGGGCGAGCTGTAAGTGGCCATCATACGCCTGAATGCCAGCAAACTTGGTGTTAGCTAGGGAATTGATCAATCGGGCCAAATCCAGCGCAGGGGTACCGGGTAATACACCACAGCGAGTCATACCGATGTCAATTTCCACCATCAGTTGAAAGACCACACCATGTTTCTTGCCTAAGCGGGCAAAATCTTCAACTTGTTTGGGACAATCCACACAAACAACCAGATTCGATCTTTGAGCTAGATTCGCCAATCGCTCTATCTTGGAATCTCCGACAATCTGGTTTGCAATTAGAATGTCGGTAACCCCATGTTCTGCCAAAACCTCTGCCTCATTTAATTTGGCGCATAGAAAATGAGGGAAACCTTTCTGAACAAGGTATTTTGCCAAACCTGCACATTTTAACGATTTAAAATGAATTCTGACTCTTTTGTTTCCCCGGGTGGCATTCATTTGGGCAAGATTCTTATCGACACTATCCAAATCCAGCAACAAGGTCGGAGTATCAAGTAACCAAATCGATTTTGAATTAACCACAGTTGCCCAATCTCCTTGGCTTGCCAATTTAATAGGTGTTATTTCTTTAGGTTGGTGAGTTAAACAAGATGGCCTTGACTATCTTGTGAGATTATTCCAAAAGCCCTCCTAGGTGGCAGTATATCTAAAAATTATGGCACAATCCAAGCCAAAGCAATGCAGGACTTCGCCGAGGTAATTAAATTTCCAGAGAACCAAAAACCCAGGAAAATATCCTGGCAGGTTCCAGTATTTGTGATTGGTTGCCTTATATTTCTTGTGGCCATCTGGTTTCGGTTTTCAAAGCCAGCCACACTTAGCGAAGCACTTTCCAAAAAGCTTTCCTCTGCGATTGAGCTTACCAGCAAAAACGACTTTAAACCTGCTGAAAGCCAGCTAAGGGAAGTTCTGGGGGCTTCCAACCAATTACCGGAAATTAGCTCCCGAACCAGGTTCCACCTGGCTCGCCTACTTCTTGAAAAACCCGACATCCTCGAAAAGCCGGATTCCATTTTAGAACCCACAAAATTTTTGGAATCGTTCGACCCAAGCTACTTGAACGAAAAAGAATTAAAAGAATACACCATTGTTCGGGCAAAACTTGACATATTGGGAAACAAAAACATTTCCATTGCGATCGATGCTCTTGAAAAAGCCCTGGCGACGCTTGAAGATTCGACAGAAGCGTTGGAATGGATTGCCCGTGGAGCGCTTAAATTAGCAGAACCTGACCTTCCCCGGGCACTAAAGGCCAACGAAGAATACCGAAATATTCCACTTCTACCAGAGGAAAAACGTGTTCCAGCTCAGTTGCTGGGTGGTGAAATTCTCATGCGACTTCAGCGGCATGAAGAGGCTAGAAAAGTATTGGAAAACATCCATTCCGATACGAGACCGGAACTGGAATTAAGGGCTAAAGTGTTGCTTGCGGAAAGCTACGAAAAGGAAAAACACTGGCTTGAAGCAGTACAGGTTTGGAAGCAAATACTGGAAACACCTCCTGACATCCTTGCGGATATGGGCAAACCGCTTTATCACCTTGCTTTGTGCCTTGCTAAAATTGAACTTCCTCGCGAGGCTGAACAATACTGGAAAGAATGCGAGATCAAAAGTCAATCGGATGAAAAAAATGCTGCTTCAATGCAACTGGCATTATTGTATCTCGATCAAAAATCTCTGACCAATCTCGCAAATCAACTAGGGGTCATATCCAGAAATCTGGCTTCCTCCAAGGATTGGAAAAATTCCTACTTCACTTTGGAAAACCTTCAAGAACTCTTCGTGAAAGCGGAAAAATTCGCCCTAAACGAAGAAGACTTTGATATTGCCCTGAAAATCAACGAGTCTTCCCAGAGGGTTCTTACCTCCTACTCCAGCCTATCCAACCGGTCCGTCATCCTGAACTCCATGGGTAAAAAATGGGCATCGGATGCGAAAAATATAAGCGACCCTATCAAGATCAAGGGGCTTAATTCCCGGGCGGAAAAATCGTTCAAAGATGCTGCGTCCCTGCGCATGAAAGCGGCTGCCGAGGCAGAAACCCCGGCCAATAAATCAGAACAACTTTGGCTTGCCGCGGGGGAATTTCAACTCTCTAAAGATTCGGCCAAATCAATGGAGGCACTGGTTCAGTTCATCAACCACTCTGGACAAGACTCTCGGGTCGGGCAAGCCTGGTACCTTTTGGGAGACGCCCAAAGAGAACTTGGGAAACCCGAAGCGGCAAAAGAATCTTACCTGCAAGCCATGAAGCATCGCGGACCTTATGCTTATCGTTCCCGATACCAGATTGCACTTTTGATGATGGAAAAGAACGAATTTGATCAAGCGGCCGATATCCTTGAACAAAATCTACAACTGTTGCGATTTGATCCGGATCAAGAATCCCAGGAACGATCCCTTTTTGCCCTGGGTTCACTTTTCTTTCAGCGCAAGAACTACCGTATGGTGGTACGGCGTTATGAGGAAGCATTGGAAAAATATGGCCAAAACCAGAAGGCAATCCGAGCCAGGCTACAGCTTGGGGAGTCTTACCGCCAGCTAGCTAACCAAGAACAGCAAAACCTTATACTCAATGAAAAAACCACCTCGGAAACCAAGACTCACTACCAAAATGAACACCGAAAATGGTTGAATAAGGCATCTGAAACCTATCAGGAATTGGAACAAGTTGCCGATTCACCCATAGGACTTACCCAATTATCGGAAGAGGAAAGAAAGCTGATTCCATTGCTGGCGGCGGAATGTAAATTTAATCTCGGTAATTATGAAAGCGCACTCATTATCTACACCCGGCAATTCCAGAAAACCAAAGGCAGCAAGGAATCTCTGCACGCCCTGGGCGGCATGATCCGTTGCCATAGCGTACTAGGCCAGCAAGAATTGGTGCAAAACCGGCTGGTAGAACTACGCAGCCAACTTTCTAACATGGATGAAGGCACCAAAAAAGAATGGGAACCCTGGCTGGCGGTTGCCAGCAAACCAATCCAAAAGCCCTAGCCTGTTTCTTCACCCCACCGGGGCATCTGTTTCATAAAATATTTAAATTGAATGAACACGAAGAGGCTCAATCGCCTCTCGATGTCCTTCCACAGATTTTTCCAACCGGAGACCAGACCCATGACGCAAGATAACAAACGAAAAAGCCTTACCACCACCGAAGGCATGGGGCGCGCCCCTAACCGAGCCATGCTGCGTGCCGTGGGCTTTCATGACGATGACTTTGAAAAGCCAATGATTGGTGTGGCATCTCTTTTCAGCGAAATTACGCCTTGCAATGCCCACCTGGATCGCCTTGCACGAAAAGGGTCGGAAGGCATTCATTCAGGTGGAGGTGTTCCACAAATTTTCGGTGCTCCCACGGCTTCTGATGGAATCATGATGGGTCACCAGGGTATGCGCTACAGCCTGGTTTCCCGCGAAGTGATCGCTGACAGCATCGAAGTGGTCTGCGGCGGTATGAACCACGATGGTTTGCTTGCCATCGGTGGCTGTGACAAAAATATGCCCGGCTGCTTAATGGCCATGGCCAGATTAAATATCCCTTCCATTTTTGTTTATGGCGGCAGTATTCTTCCCGGTATCGGGCCCGCAGGCGAAGATATCGACATCGTCTCCATCTTTGAAGCGGTGGGAAAAAACCAGGCGGGCAAGCTCGACAAGAAGGGCGTTCACAAAATTGAATGCGAGGCTTGTCCTGGTGCTGGTTCTTGTGGTGGGATGTACACAGCCAACACCATGAGTTCTGCCATCGAAGCCATGGGCATGTCGCTGCCTTACGATGCTTCCAACCCCGCGGTAAGCAGCGCAAAGGAACGAGAAACTTTCCTTGCCGGCAAACACCTGGTTCACCTCATCAAAAACAACATCCGCCCACGTGACATTATTAATCGCAAGTCTCTGGAAAATGCTTACACTTTTGTTCTTGCCCTTGGTGGATCCACCAATGCCATTCTTCACCTGATGGCAATTGCAAGGGAAGCTCAGGTTCCATGGACCTTGGCGGACTTTGATCGCATCGGCTCCAAGATTCCCCATTTGGCAGACCTAAAGCCAGGTGGCAAATATGTTATGAACGACTTGCATCGCGCGGGTGGTTCCCCACCGGTTCTCAAAGCACTACTTGAAGCCGGTCTTTTGCACGGCGACTGTATCACCGTTACCGGAAAAACCCTTGCCGAAAACCTGAAAGAAATCGACAGCATCTACAAAAACCCCAAGCAAAATGTGATTCTCCCCATGGACAAGCCACTGCATGCCTCAGGCCACCTGGTGGTTCTGCATGGCAACCTGTCACCAGAAGGTGCTGTCGCAAAAGTGGCTGGCCTGAAAAACCGCAAGATTACAGGCCCTGCGAAGGTGTTTGATGGCGAAGAAGCCTGCTTCCACGCCATTCAAGAACGACAAATCAAGGATGGCGATGTGGTGGTAATTCGCGGTGAAGGTCCTGTAGGAGGCCCTGGTATGCGCGAAATGCTTTCAGTAACAGCCGCCTTGGTGGGCCAGGGCTTGGGTGAAACGATCGGGTTGATCACTGATGGCCGATTTTCAGGTGGAACCCACGGCCTGGTTGTAGGCCATGTTTCCCCAGAAGCTTGGGTCGGGGGCAACATTGCACTGGTACATAACGGCGACAAAATCACCATTGATGCCGATACAAAGCAATTGCAATTACATATCGATGAAGCCGAACTACAAAAGCGCAGGGCTGGCTGGAAAGCACCCGAACCTCGAGAAAAAGCCGGTGTTCTTGCCAAGTACGCCAAGTGTGTTAAATCTGCTTCCGAAGGTGCTGTAACATACTAATTGCAGTATTTATCGTACAGGTTACAACACCTGTATGGGTTGAATGCACCTTTTAGGAACCCTCGCATAACATGCGGGGGTTTTTTCTTTTAAAAGTCCCATCTTCTTTTGGAACAATGCACTTTGATACATTTTCCGGAGTTTAAACATGCTACAAGTACTGGCATCTATTTTGACACTGACTTTCGCGGGCGCACCTTCACCAGAAGAAAAACTGATTCAACCTCCCACCCCAGCCATTCTTTTCCCTGATGCACCGCCACCAGAATCCATGATCTTTTTCCAAAAAGACAGCGCCTATCGCCATTGGCAATATTTGGGGGTAAGCAGAACCGGAACTTTTCGCCCACGCGTTGTTTACACCTCGGAAGGTGCTTTTTACCTTCACAACGGCATGGATTACCCCTTTGTAAATAACCGCCGAAGCGACTTTATCGCCAACGACCTGGGATTCAAACCCCTGCCCCTTTCGCCAGACACCGACTGCCCCCAATGCCTCGATAAATAGAACTCTCTTACTGCAATTCCATGTATTTACCAGTGGGGTACATCAGTAACCCGGTCATGCATATTGCATCTGAGCACCGTGACCCTCACGCACCCCGCTCATAAAAATTCGCATCCTGTGGATAAACAACAAAAACGGGGTGTTTCAACACCCCGTTCGGAAAGACTTGGAATAGGTTTTCAGGTTATCTGAAGAAGCCCATCCAGAAGCTAAAGAGTTGCTCGCGGTCTGTGGGAGCTTTCACAATTGGGAAGCCAAAGTCGAGGGCGATCGGAACAGGTCCAAGCATTGGCACTACAAATCTCAAGCCCACACCGGCAGAAACCCGATAGTTGGTAATCTTATCGATGCTGGATTCCACAGTACCTGTGTCCAGGAAGCCCACGGCAAAGATTTGGTCGTTCGCTCGCAATGGCACCTGGTACTCCAAACCGTTAAGGAACATGAAATCACCACCGACCATGAATCCGTTCACGTTCGGGCCAACTCCACGGAACTGGAACCCGCGCATTGAGCGGAAACCACCCGCAAAGTACCTTTCATACACGGGAGTATTATCACCCGCATAAGAAAACTGGGATTTCAGGGCCAGCACATGACGACCGCTGCCATCCGCACGCTGGTAAACCGTGATGTATTTGTTCAGCTCCAACGAAACCAGCGGAGAGCTAAATTCACCCATCAATTGCTCGAAGGAAAGGTCGATAATACTACCTTCGGTTGCCCTAAGGTAAGAATCGCGGGAATCGCGAGTGACATTGGCCCTTAGGCCCAACAAGAAGTTTTGCCCTTCGACAGAGGTATAATCCACAGGCGCCCCCGCGGGTACCCGATATACACCGACATCTTCAATTCTCAGGCTGGCGTTTGCGTTCCAATACTGGTTCAGTTTACGTCCAATGGTAAACCGGCCACCAGCACGGGTTTCATCGTATTCATCATACCTTCTGGTAAAGTAATAACCGCTTGCACCAAAGCTAAACAGGCTATCGAACAGAAATGGCTCTCGGAAGCTTGCGGTGTATCTTTGCAACTGGGTACCCGGCACAGCTTCCAACCGGAATTCCTGGCCCGCACCACGAAAAGCATTACCACTTAAAAGATCATCCAAACTGGTTGGCATGCGGGTAATATCAAAGTTTCGCTCGTTGAGAACGATAGAACCATTCAAACCGGCATCAGAGTTCACACCCACGCCGAAAAGAAGGCTGCCTGTGCTGGCTTCCTGAACAGTAACCAATAAATCCTTGAATTCTGATTCGACATCAGGATCAAGCACAGTGACGCTTGGCTTAACAGCACCATCAGGTGATGTTTCAAAAATATTAAGGCGTGCCAGATTCTTCTCAGCCAATCTTAGATCGGGATAGGTAAGAACCTGGCCAGGGTACAAAGGCACCTGGCGAAGAATCACATTCTGTTTGGTTCGCTCGTTACCAACCACAAATACCTGGCCTACACGGGCGGGTGGTCTTTCAAAAACCTCGTACTGCAACCTGCAAAGACCGGGAGTATCAGGGGAGAATACAGGAACAGGGCTTAAACGCATTTCGCGACCCATGTACCCGACATAATCCTCCATGGCCCTTTTATCTTCATTGATCTTGTTTTCGCTGAAGTATTCGCCCCCCTTGATCTTGCTAAGTTGCTCCAACTGCTCCGCAGGCATGGATTTAATACCAACCACCTGAGGAGGTCCCTGCACCTGGTAACGAACACCTTCCTTGATGTGAAATACCAGATCAACTTCCTTGCCATCCTGAGTCCAGGTTAATTCCCGGGAAACGTGAACATCCAGAAAACCGTGGCCTTTGTAGTATTCCTCAAGTTTCATCACATCGGCATCTGCCAATGCGGCATTGTAAGTGCCCCCAAACACACCAAGGATTTTCTTGCTGGATTGAATATGCGTTCCAAGGACAGGACCGCTAACAAATTGCTGGCCCTTAAATTGGATGGATCGAACCTTAACCAAGGGACCTTCCGTTATATTGAAGACAACCTCGGTATCGCCTGGCTCGCCACCTTTCAGGAGGTCACAACTTGCAAACGGCCTTCCTTGTTCGTTGTAACGGCGGACAATAGCCTGGCAGCCAAGCTTGTTGGTAATGGGACTAAGTGGTTTACCCTTGGCCACCATGGTAAGTTGGTTAAGTTCTTCCTCATTCAGGTGCTTGGCTCCCAGGTAGGTAACTTTCTGAACTACGCTGGGGTATTCCTTAACTAGGAAGAAAATATTCACTCTGCCATCGGGCAGATTTTCAACCCGAGGATCAATGTGTGCGAATTGTTTGGAAGCCATCAACTTTCGTACATCTTCCTGAATGACGGCAGGTTGATATTCTTTGCCAGGCTTGGTGGTTAACTGACTTGTGATACCTTGTGTCGCAATAACCCGATTACCCTGCACGATAACATCCGCAATCATGATTTTTGCAGGATTCGAGGCAGGAGGTTGGGCATTTGCAACTGACACAACCTGAAAAACAAAGAACCCAAGCGCCAAATAGGCGGCAAGCGCTCGACAGGTTGTGGAAAAAAACTGCATGAACAAACCCTTTGTTAAGTACAGGGTGTCTCTCAAGGTCGGCGAGAAATAATGAAACACCAGATGGGTGTCAAGGTGAAATGAACTAATAAGTTCGGCAACAGGCTCAAGGAACTTTAAGAATTCCTTGCAAAGGCCAAAAAGGTTGGTTCTTTAACCAAAAGTTGCTCGGTTTCACGGGCAGAATTCATAAAATTACAGCTAAGATTAAATCTTAAGTGAATTTAGGTAAACTTGGTTTGAATGGAGCGAAAATCAAAATGAGCCAACATATATGCCTGATTACTGGTGCGGGTGGACTTGTTGGCAGCCATTTGGCTCAAGAGTGCAGTAGCAGGGGTTACCAAGTAAAGGCCCTGATACGTCCTGGTTCCGATGCAAGCTTTTTGGAAAATTTGGGGGTTGAGGTAGTTCGCGGTGATTTGTCTGACAAATCCCTTCCACCAGAAGCTACTCAAGGCGTGGATTTGGTGTTTCATTGTGCTGCAAAAGTGGGCGATTGGGGCCCCATAGAGGAATACCGTAAGGTTAATGTCGAGGGGCTTCGAAAACTTTTAAATTCCCTGGACCCCACCAAACTTCAACGTTTCGTACATTTCAGCAGCCTTGGGGTATATGAAGCAAGACACCATAACCAAACTGATGAAAGCACGCCTCCGCCAGAATTGCATATGGATGGTTACACTCAGACCAAGGTGGAATCGGAGAAACTTGCCCTGCAATACCATGCCGAAAAAAAATATCCGGTGGTGGTTCTCAGGCCAGGCTTTATTTATGGCCCGCGTGACAGAACTGTTTTGCCAAGAATCATGGATCGCCTGAAGAAAAAAGAAGTGAAATACATAGGAAGCAAATCTTCCAAGATGAACAACATCTTTGTGGAAAATTTGGTGCAGGCAGCGTTTCTTGCAGTGGAAAACCCCAAAGCTGTAGGCGAAATATTCAACCTTACAGATGGAACCACTGTAACCAAAAAAGAATTCATTACCACCATAGCCGATGGCATGGGTTTACCCAGACCATCCATTTTTCCTGTGCCATTATTCCTTGCAAAATGGATAGCATCTTCCATGGAAAAAAGTGCACTAAAAAAAGGGGCTACCTCGGCCCCCAAGGTTACAAGAGCCAACATCAAGTTTCTGGGACTGAATTTGGACTTCAGCATAGAGAAGGCAAAGAAGGTTCTCGGATACAATCCATCCTTCACATTTGCCCAAGGGATGAAGAAAACCCTTGATTGGTACAAATCGCGATCATAAAAAAGAAACGTTAAATCTGGATGGAGTGACTGCAAGACTTCGGTTATTCTTCTGCAGATCAAAGAAGGAGTTCAATTCATGAATTTGCAAGGCAAGAAAGCCATCGTACTGGTGGAACAACAATATCAGGAACTTGAAATCTGGTATCCATACTACCGCCTCAAGGAAGCTGGTTGCCAGGTACACTTGGTGGGGCCAGAGGCAAACCATACTTATCCAAGTAAATTGGGTTACCCCGCCAAGACAGACCTTGCCGCCAAGGATGTGGATGGCAACGCATATGACCTACTCGTGATTCCTGGCGGATTTGCCCCGGATTTTATTCGAAGAAGTGAAGCCATGATCAAGCTAGTAAGCAGCATGGCACAGCAAAATAAAGTAATTGCGGCAATCTGTCACGGTCCATGGGTTCTGTGTTCCACCACGGCACTCAAGGGAAAGAAAGCCACCTGCTTCTTTGCCATTAAAGATGATGTAATCAACGCGGGCGCCCATTACTCCGATGCGGATGTAATTCGAGATGGCAACCTAATCACCAGCCGAAAACCTGATGATTTACCTGCATTCATGAAATCGATCTTCGATGCTCTTGCTGGCAAGTAGAAAAAAATTCTGTAACTGATTAGATAAACTCTTGATTAAGGAAAGATGCATGCCTTCCCATTTTTATGCTCCGGTTCGTGAGGATAAGTTTGCCTTTGGCGTTTGGTGTTTGCAAAACAGGGGACGTGACCCGTTTGGCGACCAGACCAGACCTGAAATTTCGGCCTTTGACTGCATCAAAGGACTTGCCCAGAGAAATTGCTACGGGTTTGAATTCCACGACAACGACATCATTCCATTCGGGTCCAGTGCCGCCCAACGGGATTCCATTCTGTCAGAAATCAAGAAGATCATGGCGGATACTGGAATCAAAGCCACCATGGCTACCACCAACACCTTCTATCATCCTGTATTCAAGGATGGCGCCTTTACCAGCACCGACCCGGCCGTAAGGTTGTTTGCGACCCAGAAAGTAATGAACTGCATCGATATTGCCAATGAACTGGGTTCTGAGATTTTTGTTTTCTGGGGCGGCCGCGAAGGTGTTGAGGTCGATGCCAGCAAGGATCCGATTGAGGCGGGAAAATGGTTCCGTGAATCCCTGAACTTCCTTTGCAATTATGTTCGAAGCCAGGGTTACAAGATAAAATTCAGCATTGAGCCCAAACCAAATGAACCGCGTGGCGACTTGTTCCTTCCCACAGTGGGAAGCGTTCTCGCTTTCATCCATACGCTGGAACACCCGGATATGGTGGGCATCAACCCTGAAACCGCTCACATTAAGATGGCTGGTTTGAACCCCTATCACGAATACGCCCAGGCACTGGATGCTGGCAAGCTTCTGGATGTGCATTTGAATGGCCAGAAACCTCTGCGTTTCGACCAGGATCTAACCTTCGGTAGCGATGATCTTCGTGAAGCTTTCTTCACCACAAAACTACTGATTGATCACAAATATTCAGGTACTGTGGGTTTCGACTGCCATCCATACCGTACCGAATCCGACCCATGGGACTTTGTGGATCGCAACATGCGAACCTACAAGATCATGAAGGAAAAGGTTAAGCAGTATAACGATAACAAGGAAATCCAAGATCTTCTGAAAGAAATCCATGGAGCATCCAAGGAGCTGGCAGGTTTCGCTTCCAAGTTCAGCAAGGATGCCGCGACCCAGCTAAAATCCATGAACCTTGATCCCACCAAGCTTGCTTCCAGAAAGCTTCCCTACGAGAAACTGGATCAGTTGTTCACGGAACTGCTGCTAGGGGTTCTTTAATCATTACATGAAAGGGCGCGACTATGGCACCTAATCACACTCCAAGATTTCTCGCGATTGTAAATGAGGCGAGAAAAAAAGTCAGGGAATGCACGGTTGAGGATGTCAAGTCGCGCCTGAACAAAGGCGAAACGCTTCTTATCGTGGATGTGCGCGAAGAAAGCGAATTCGCACGTGATCACATCCCAGGCGCCATACACCTAGGCAAAGGCATCATCGAGCGCGATATCGAGGTCAAAATACCTCAAACAGACAAGGAAATAATCCTTTATTGTGGCGGTGGCTTTCGCTCCGCACTGGCAGCCGAGAATCTGGGCCGCATGGGATACACAAAAGTAATATCGATGGATGGTGGTATTCGTACATGGAAGGAAAAGGGCTATCCCCTTTCTGTTTCATGAATGGAAAGAAACTTGTAATCCCATCCATTCTTTTTCTTTCCCTGCTGCGAGATCTGGCAGACTGCCTGGTTCTATTTCTTTTTGTTTTTCAATGCCACACTTACCTGCCCGAAACACCAACCTACATGGTGGTGGTTCACCTTATGCTTGGCATGGTTTTAGCCGGACTTGCAGGCAACCCACAGCCTCGAAAGCTGGATTTCTACTTGGCCCCATTTGCAAATTTAATGCTGATGGGAATGGTTGCTTTTACAGGAATCATGGGAAGCTTTATTGACCCCATATTTGTTGGATTTGGCTTGGGCCTTGGCAGAGTTGCCTTTCAACCAGCCATTAACGCCATGACACCTCTTCTTGGCTTTCATGGACGTTATCTAATCTTCGCCCTTAGCAAGGTGCTACTTTTTATCGGAATTGCTTTGGCGGTAAACCATCAAAATCATCCTGCTGATCTGCCTGTCTGGCAATGTTTGGCTTTGCCGATTGATTTGCAGTTTTTCAGCATGATCGCAACGACCACCTGGCTTGCCATTTGGAAAGGCCCACCACCTTCAAAACCTTCCGATTTCATAAACCGACCAGCCTTTGAAGACGACATAATCCCCCGCAGCTTGAATGCGGTTTTTCAAGGGATTGCTCTGGGCTGTGTGATTTCCACCGCAATTGGACTACCGGCTTTTCATTCTCTTAAACCGGAATTTTCTTTTGCGCAAATTGGCCTGGCGATGGCAATCGGTTTCATAATAAGCCTGATAGCGACCCACCCTACCCGCTGCATTGGAATTACGCCAATTTTTATTTTGGTAATCGGAGCAATTCTTGTTGTTCATGACTCAATGCCTTCAACAACCACGATTTACACAATCATCGGATTTTTAGTACCCCTGCTGCTTATCGTTCAAAGAGCTTGCAGGCCAGAGCAACCAACACCCGGAAAGCTCTGCTTACTGATCTCTTCAAGCGGACCAAAGCTCATTGCTTTGACGACTATTTTGCTGATCGCAAACTGTAAGATCACTCCTAAAGGACTTGGAATGGTTCTTCTTGTTTTAAGCCCCATTCTTACCTGGCTTTTACTGAGGACTTTTCTTGAGGAATGGGTGGCTTTGGCCGCATCAATCCTTTACAAACCTGTCGCACATGGCCCGGGCTTGGAAGAAATTCCCGCAAGGGGCCCTGCAATTCTAATTTCCAATCATTGCGCCTACATGGACCCCTTCTGGATTGGCAAAGTGGCACCCAGGCGTATTTTTCCGATGATGACGAGCATGTTTTACGACTTACCAATAGTCCGCTGGCTGATGGCAAAAGTGGTATGCGCCATCCGGGTTGAGGCCTCCGCATTCCGAAGGGAAGCCCCTGAACTAAAGGAAGCTTCTGCGGTTTTACAAAAAGGTGGCTGTCTTTTACTGTTTCCTGAAGGAAGGTTAAGACGCAAGGAAGAACAGTTGCTGTTCCCTTTTGGCCAGGGAGTTTGGTTGTTGATGAAGGAATTCCCTGAAGTTCCTGTATTCCCAATCTGGATCGAGGGAAGTTGGGGCAGCATGATGTCTTATTTCAACGGCCCGCCCTTTAAGAATAAGAAATTAGACTTTAGAAGACCAATCGATTTGGGGATTGGCCCCGCACTAAAGGTGCCCCCGGAAGTTCTGGAAAACCAACGCGCCTGCAGGGCATTTCTTCAAAATGCAGTGCTTTCTTCGAGAGGCATCCTGGGTCTTAAGGATCCAGATATCTCACTTAATTCAAAAACGGAAGAAACAGAGGATGACAGTCCAAACGGGGGCATTTAACTTTATTTGTTACTTCAGAGTAAACAGGTATTCAACCAGATCGGCCAGCTCGGTTTCAGTGAGATTTAACACAAGATCTGCCGGCATCAGGGAATTTTGCCCACGAGACTTGGAATCTATATCCTTCTTATCAATCTTATAATCTTTCCCATTTCCATCCCGAAGGGTCAGGGAATCCTTATTTTCCTCAACAACAAGACCAGTCAACACCTGTCCCTTGCTGGTTTCAACAACCCAGGTTAGAAATTGGTCAGCTATTGCCTTACTTGGATGCAAAAGGGAATCATAAAGGTTTTCTTTACTGGCTTTCTTGCCAATTTGAGTCAAGTCCGGGCCAATGGCACCACCTTTATCCAGTAC
>JBEGQX010000024.1:0-4583 GCA_041180805.1 Planctomycetota bacterium | reverse complement strand
CCAATAGTTCCCTTTTCCGCCACCAGATAGGCTGCGGCCAGGGTCTTTCCATGGCCGGGTGTAAGGGCATGAGCGGCCCCAAACATCATGGCCAATAGAAATAGAAACCAGCGATTGTTCTTGTCATCCAAAAGAAGATGAAAGAGGGATTCCTCGCCATGGTCCTTTTTAACCTCTGGCTTGGAATCCTTTTCAATTGGTGCGTTGTGCTGCAAATCCTTTGGCACAAAAGACAATCGCAAGATCCTCAGCTTTTGCATATCACCCGGGGCGCGATCCATGAAAACTTTTTTGCGCAACTCCTCGGAGGGAAACTGGATCAGCCTGCAGTGTGCATCTTCACCCTGTTCCACCGCCAAATCCAGTTTGGAAAAATCATCCTCCTCAAAGTTTCCCTCACGAAATTGCAAATCCAAAAGATCCGGAGGCATGTCTGTGAAAGGAAATTGAAACTGGAATTTGCAAGCCAGGTGGTCGGTGGCGGTGATGGTCTTCGGGCCAATCTCCACACCCAGGGATTTATCGGCAAGCTTTAATTGCAGGTTGTTTGCCAGCACCTTTGCCATGTAATCCAGGTAGGTTTCATGCAGTTGCTGCCTGCTGCGAATTTTGGATCGTTCCTCTTCCGAAAGGCCGGCAAGATCCCGGGCCGCACGCAACTCATCCACTTCCAGCAGATAATGAACAATCACCCGTTCCGGCTGTAAAACCACCCGAATGACCCTGTCGTGGTTTTCGGATAGAACAGGATGCGCGCCCGCCAAACCGGGCATGAACCATGCCCAGCATGTCAGAAAGCAGGCGATAAAGTTAGTTCTTGGGTTTGACATGGCTAAGGGCCATGAGGGCAAAACCGGTCACCAGGTTGGGGTCACCTTCCATCCAACGATCCATGTTGTTCACCCAAGATCCATCAGAGGATTGTTTTTTCGAAATTGTGCTTACCAACTCAGAGCGCCAGTCGTGAGTTTTACCATTCTTGTCCTTGATCTCATTTAATTCCATGGCGGAAAGCGCCTTGGCAAGGGTGTTGTAGTAGTAAAAGAGCCCCCACTGGGCACGCTGGGGAGGCATGCCTGGGTTGTTCTCGAGGCTATAGTTGGCGCTAACCCATTCAAAGGCCTTCTTGACTCTGGGGTCATCCTTGGAAACACCACAGTAAATCATGCTCTTGATTCCCGCATATGTCATGCTGGCATAGCCAGGCATGGAGCCATCCCCGGCGGGGCCATCGGCATTGCGAACAGCTCCACCTGCAGCGGCGCTGTAGATGAAACTTCCGTCGTTGATTTTGCCAGCCCAAGGCTGGTCATTGGTTTCACCTTTAATGTTCTGACAACGGCTGACAAACACAAGTGCCTTCTTAAAGGCGGGGTCATCCTTGGGAACCCCCGCGGCTTGAAGCGCATCCAGAAAGAAAGCGGTGTTGGAAAGGTCCGGGCGTGATTTGCTATCGTAGCCCGCCCCGCCGTAATAATCATCCTTGTTGGTCTTCCCCTCGGATTCATCCCACTGCAACTGCCTGAGAAATTTGGATGCATCCGCAATCACGGATTTGTAAGAATCCTTGCCTGCCGCTGCAAGCGCCATCACATTCACCGAGGTGACATAATTTTGCAATTGCATCTTGGGGTCGGCACCTGCAATATGACCCGCCTTGGTGTTGATCAGGCCCTCGATGTACTTAAGGCCCTTGGCCACCATTGGGTCATCGGCGGTCACTTTGCCTGTTCGCAAAAGACCTGTGATGATAATGCCCGTAATGCCGGGGCTGGATTTGGAACTCCAGCTTCCATCATCAGCCTGTGTGGAGCGCAGAAACTTTACAGCCCTGTCCACGGATTCGTTCCATTGCTTTTTTGAATCGGCACTTTCCTGACCGACCAAACATGCACTCAGGATAAAGAACAGGCATGTTGCGGATAGAAATCTCATGAGCTATCTCCAGACCGGCTATAGGAAAAGATCACACATTAATTTTAACGATCGAAACCTTAAAAACACACCAAATAAGAGAACACCCGGGTGTTACCCGGGTGCTTGCCACATTCATGATGCAAGTCTGGCGGTCTAGGAAACAATCGCCAGGATGTCATCCTCGGTCATGATCAGATATTCCTGACCATCGATCTGGATTTCGCTGCCAGCATAAGAGGAAAAAAGAACCTTGTCGCCTTCCTTAACCTGGAAAGAGGCACGCTTGCCGGTATCCAGCACCCTGCCTTCACCCAGGGAAAGTACCTTTCCCTGTTTTGGCTTTTCCTTGGCGCTATCCGGAAGAAGAATGCCACCAGCAGTCTTATCATCCGCCTCCAGGCGCTTGACCACAATCTTGTCGTTCAAAGGTTTCAATGCCATCGAAACAAACTCCTCAAAAGCTGCAGAACAAAGAAAACCGAAAGGGTTCAATCCCCCCCCGGAATGGATCCATAAAAACGCTTCAGCGCCCGCATGACAGTGTAAAGCACCATCGATTTATTAACGGGTTTGGGAAGCACGCTGTAGACAAGCGCCTGATGGGCCTGTCGGATGATGTTTTCCGTGGGGTCGCCCGTTACCAGAATGGCTGGCAGGGCATTGTGAATCTGGCGGGCAAGGTGAAGGGTTTCCAAACCCGTGAGCGTGTTCATGTGCATATCCAAAACCGCCAAATGCACCGGAGCCTCACGAATCAGATCCACCGCCTCTTCTCCACACGAGGCAAGAACGGTTTGGTAGCCCTCGTGCGCCATGATATCCCGAAGCGCCTCACGCGACGAGGAATCATCGTCGGCTATTAGAATCGAGTAATTTTCTTTCGTGGCAAAAGTCACGCCACCAACCTCAGGTATCGAAAAGCTTTATCGCCAAAGTAACCATGGGGCCCAAATGCCCTTTACCATGGCTTCTATTCTAATGTGTGCAAATGATATACCGCAAGAGAACAATAGTGCCCTAAACTCGTAAAGCATTGGTAGCAAATAAGATAAGCCGATTTTCAAGAATCGCTCATCCTCGAAAATCGGCCTGAATTCGCCTATTTCCTGTCAGATTGACATTTATTCCCTGCTTTTTTCGCAGGTCGTTACTTTCTTAGTCCAACCTGGGTGCCAGGCTTCGCCCACAAGATATCTGGGTTAAAATCCTTGTTATCCAAGTGAACAGGGTTTTGGAATCGATCGTAACGATAGTATTCCACTTCCTCGTTCCTTTCATCGTAAGTAACGATCAGCATGGGCAGATAGGTTTCCGGATCAAAGGAAACAAATCTTCGGCCACCCTTGGGCAGGTCTGATTCCAGGCCTGCTGGTATGAAATGTTCCAGCGCCTCGGTTGGAACAGGAATATCCTTTCGAACCTGCGCGGGGTGGTACTTCACAGTACCAAAGCGAGTGTCTCTTCTGGACTGGGCATCTATAGCCTTGCCAAGCGCGGTAATCAGGGGCACAAAACCGGCATCCTGAATCGTATGCCTGCTTGCGTTTTTCACAAAGATGCTATCCGGTGCCATCGCCATTCTTTTACCACCTGGCATGAATGGAATGTCTCCAGCGGCCAGCAGCGAGTGAATCTTGTTTTCATACTGGTTCTCAACATAAACCACTTCGCGGCCAACACCTTCACCTTCCAACCATTTGAAATAAATGCTCAGAGGCGCACGACGGTATTTCATCAACATCAGTTCTTCGGGTTTTTTCTTACCATTGATCACTTCCCTGCGCACAAGGCGAACGATGTAGGATTCCAGGGAATTAGTCTTTGCCGCAGCCCTCTGGTAAAGGGTTTTCATGGGATCGCCAGGAACATTGATCTCTTTACCCAGCGGAGTTTGTTTTGTTTCAGCAATTTTGGCTGGGTTGCTGTTCGGGGAGATGTCTGTCCGTTCCGTGGGGAAGTTGGACATCGTGTTTGGGTTGGCAGGGTTCAGGTTCGTTCGTGCGATGTTAGTCTGCTGAACTTCCTCTTTGCGTGGCACAGGTGGAATTGGAACCAATGGAATGTCGTTGTTGGAAAATCGCTGACTTCCACCAGAAGCGCTTACCGGAGTGGCGGGTATGCGAAGGTCACTGGCACTGTCAGCGCTGACAGCCCGGGTTCTAATGGTTGGGCGTTGCATGGCTACATCCTTAGTAGTGCCAGAACGCTGGGCCATCGAGGATGTCCCACATCCAGCCAACGGTACCAAGCCAACCATCAAGGCAACCTTCAAGCAACTTTTGCGAGTCAACATTTCGAATCCCTTCGTTGCGTCCTGTCTTCCATGCCAGGATTTATTCAAAGCATCATGCTCTGAATAAGGGGCGGACGATACCTTAAAATAATTACAAAAAACAGACGAACTATCCGATTTTCAATGGCTGTTTGGGCAACCATGGAGAAGTTGGTAAAGCTTCGAACTGTTTTAAGAGATAAATTTGTTAAATAACATCAACTAGTCAAGCAATTGGTTCACAAATCAAATCGTACTCCCTGCGAAAGGGGTAGGTCTTTTCCGTAGTTGATCGTGCAGGTTTGTCTGCGCATATAGTTCTTCCAGGAATCGGCACCAGCTTCCCGACCGCCACCACTTTCTTTCTCGCCCCCAAATGAACCGCCAATCTCCG
>JBEGQX010000023.1:0-7835 GCA_041180805.1 Planctomycetota bacterium | reverse complement strand
CTTTTTCCGCCGACCTTGTGTTTCTGGCTTTCCCGGAAACTCTCCATCGACTCCGCGGGCGAGAACAGGTGTTCCTCGGGTGCCCTTCTGTCGAGGAATGGCTGGAGAATGGCCTGGGCCCTCTTTCCCAGATGGATCACCCTGGGGAGTTGGCCGTCCATGGAGGACCTCTTGTATTTCACGGGCCGGTACCTCCAGACATCGCCGGAGCGGTCGATGTCGATGGGACGCATGCCACAGGCGTCGGCGGAGCGCATGCCGGTGAGTGCGATGAGTTCGGCCATGGGGGGTGAGGTGTGGCAGGACCTTGTCAAGTTCTTCCTGTTGGGCGGCCGGGATCCTGCGGGGGAGCTTGGCGCCAAATCGGCCGTTGCGCAGGAGGCTGACGGACATGAGGCTGGCGGCGATGTGGATGCCTGGGGGGATGATTTCCTCCTCGGTGGCCCACTTGAACATGCGGATGACCCTTTGGACACGCTGGTTGATGGTCCTTTGGCCGAGGGTGTATTCCTCGTCGATGACGGTGCGGTTGCCCTTGCTGTCGAGGACGGCTTTTTTGCGGAGCCTTGGTGCGAGAAGCCTGTGCATGAATTCCTTGAGGCGCCTGGGGCCGAAGTCGCGCACGAGGGTTTTGCCGAAGGCGGCGCGGAAGTCGCGCAGGGCCAGCCGGAGGTTCCTGGTTTCGGGTGAGCCCTGGTAGTAGTCCTCGGCGTACTGGAAGAAGCGCAGGACGAGTTCGCTGATGGTGATGGAGTGGAAGTCGCTGGAGTAGTGGATGGGAGGTGTCGCTGCATCGGCGGCGGCCTTGCGGGCCTGGAACCAGGGGTAGACAAGGCTTTGGTATTTGGCCTGGGCTTCCGGGGAGCCGAATTTGCCGAGGTAGTGGTCTTTGCCATCGAGGCGGACGACGCCCTGGCCGGTGGCGTGTCGGGAGATTTTGGGCAGGCGTGGGGAGCGTGGAGGTTTTTGGCGTGTGGTTGCGGTCATGAATTCCTCAGTAGTACTACTGAAAAATGTCCTGTTTCAGACCGCACACCCCGCTCGGGGTGGTAAGCTAAACCGCTTCGGCACAAGGACTTCTGTCAAAGCCGCCTTCGGGACTCGAACCCGAGACCTACGCTTTACGAAAGCGTCGCTCTACCAACTGAGCTAAGGCGGCTGGTCTTTCCAACTCAACTAGATTACCAATTTTGCGCCAAGGTTGGCAAGCCATTTAAAAGCACTTTTGTCGACCCAAACTCAGATTTGGTTTTTTCCTAAGCCTATTCTGGTAATGACCCTAGAACAATCTTGGTTTGGTCTAATCACAATCGGAGGGAATCAGTAAAGCAGATGGTGAAGCTGCCAAAAAATTCGGTGCATTAAAGAACCATAATTGGTTATGCGGCCTGGCAGACAAACTCCATACTTTTCCAGCCATACCTTCAGGAACCATCACTCGAACAACCTCGTCATTCGCTTTGGTTTCCTGAATCAATTTTCTGTCCGGCCCTAAAACTTTATGTGGTCCTCCGCTCCAAAAATAATGAAGCTCCTTTGTGCCTTTGGGAACATAAAAATACATTTCCTGCATTTGCCCAAGATGAAGCACTCGTTTTCCCTTTTGAGGTAGCCATGTAATGGCCACTTCCGGGCCCGTTTTAATTCGCCAACCAGCGGACGAGTCGTAGAGTTCAAAAAAGTAAACTCCGGGTTCAGGTACATTCAGGCGCAAACGGTGGGGTTCGCCATCGAGTTTCATAGAACCAGTAAGTATTTTTTTGCCTTGGGAATCTTCCACAGACCATTTGGCATCCGGTCGGTCACGATACCACGCTATCACACCAGGGATAATTTCCAATTCGATGGGTTCCCCTTTCTTGCAAAAAACAGCGTATTTTTCCATCCCTTGAAATCCATGGGAAAGATTCGCGCCATGGGTGCCACCATGCAAAGTCTGTTTTAAATTTTTAGAGGCGAAGTCGACCTCTTGAACCTCCATGGGTTCAAAAAACTCTAGTCCTTCTTTAAACCACTTGGAAGTTTCCAAATCTGAAACAGGCAAGGAATTGGTCCATGGCTTTGGAAGACTGTTTCTTGCCCAAGAGGGCTCCTCAAACTTTTTAGCGATATCGTTCGCAAAGCTGGTTTGGATTGCATTCCAGTGATTCATGTATTCATACCTAGTGCGATAGGCGAAGGTGAGTATCTCCAAAGCCATTTGCTTTTGCCTGGTTTTTTCTTTTTCATGGTCGTAAAGCCAGCGCAAGTGGATGTAGCGCAGATAATGTTTAAGATGACCCAGCCTTGCCTGAATTTCGGGATCATTTTTTGTGAGCCTGGAAGCCTGATCAATATCCCTGAACAAGTTACCGATCAATTGTCTGCTAATGATCGGCGTGGCTGAAAGACCCGGCATCCAGCGTTCATAATATTTTTGCATCAGCCCGGCAGCGGGACCAAATGCTTGTTTGTAAAAATCCTTCGCGATGGTTTTTACATCCGCATCCGGATTCCACATCAACTTGTTGGAAACATAATATCCAAGGCCGTGCACTCCCCAATTGTTACCACTTTCTGCATCCATGCTAGTAGCACCGAGGGTTGCTGATTTTCGTATGGATTGTGCGATATGTTCCAGGTTGGCGCCCCTGCCACCCGGAAGCTTGTCAAAATCCCACAGCCAGACCGAGTAGTAGTCATAAAAGCCCATGGACTTACATTTTTGTGGCCAAAGATCTCGCAATTCATCAAAGGAATATTTTCCCCGAATGAAACCCATGGTCAATTGAACGTAAACATTAGGTTCTAGGGTAAAATCTGGTGGTTCGCTGTGTTCGTTGTAGGCAAGAAGTCCTATCATTTTGCCCGGCTGTTCCTTGGAGATAATCTTAGCCGCGTGATTTGCCAGCCCAAAAACTCTATTGGAAACACTTCCCAAATTCAGGCATTCAGCACACTCACATTGCCCCGAACCATCCGCACAATCCAAAGAAGCCATTTCCGCAGTTGGGTTTTTCTTGAAATAATCACGCACCCACTGAACCCCAAGTTCCTGAACCTTGGAATTACTAAGGCAAAACTGCGGTCCCTGTCTTTTGCCTTTTACCAAAGCCAGGTATTCGGGGTGTTCCTCAAAAAGTTTTTTGTTGGATGCCAAAATCGCCTCATAAGAATGTCCGGCGTAAACCCGGAATGATGATGCCATCCGGTTATGCCTGGACCAATCCTGATAATCTTTCTGGCACGAACCTCCGAAGGGGTGCTTTTTGTCATCCGGGAAAGGTCCGTATCCATACCAAATTCTGCGTGCTAATATTTTGGGTTTATCTTTGACATCCAGTGCGACCGAGAGGGACGATTTATGGGGTATCACCTCCCATTCCTTTGCTGGAAAGAACCATCGGCAACCACATTTTTCAAGCAAGGTAAATACAGCATGAGAAAGCCCCAGTTCAGTTGCGCCAACCAGAATCAGTTTGTCTTTGGCGGATTTTATGGCAAAAGCTTCTCTTCCATCATAATTTTGAATTTTTAAAGATTGTTCTATTTCCTGGTTTGGAAATTCTTCCAAAGTGCCAACAACAATTCCTTTCTCACCATTACCTTTGATCACTTCAAATTTTGTTCCTGTGATCCGTTCAAGATAAAAGGCTAATTCCTTAGCAAGGGTGATGGTGCTTTCGCTGGTATTTGGATGCAGGCAAATTGCATGATTTGTTTTGCCGTTATCCGCAATTTGAAATGGTTCAATTCCACATGCGGAATATGTCATCCATAGCAATAGGAGAAGGCTTGAGTTGTTCATAACCAATACCTTTTAGAAGATAGATAAAACAGGTTCAGCATCCCGTGAATATTACATGGTATGTTTGATACTTTTGGAATCATGCGCTTAGATTGCATACAGTTGCCCGATTAATATGAATTCTGTTCTTGTATTCTTAATTAAAGCAACCAATAAAAACATCTTTAAATTAGCGAATGTATTGTGTCAGAAAATGCAAATAGTTTAGAATATGATATCCTCGTATTATTTGATCCCATTTTGCAATATACCGAGTTCGTTAGCCAGGCGGGGGTTCTTGGTACCGTATTTAGATAAACACTAGGAATAATGCTCCTAAGAACGAAATATGATTTACATGGACAGGAGTTAATCAGATGCGAAAATTTGTAGCTTTTGTTTCCTTCGTACTTTTTCCGGCATTAACTCTAACGGCAACAGCGTTATATTTTCAGGGAAGCGATGATGCCGCTCGAAAAATTGCCGTCGAGCTGTTTAAATCCTTGGATGATGAACAAAAAAATCAGGCATTAAAGGCGTTTGATGATAAAGACAGGCATGCCGAGGTGTTTCCTGCCGCGGAAAGAAAGGGGTTGCCTTTCATTAAGATGAAGCCAGAGCAGGTTGCCCTGGTGGACAAGATGATTCTAGCCATGACATCAAATTACGGGGCCGGCAGATGCATGGAAATAGCAAAACAAACTCCAGCTAACCGCAGATATATCAATTTTTTCGGGGAACCTCAGGCTGGAAAACCCTTCGCATTTCGATTGGCACAGCACCATTTAACTCTTATTCATTGCGAGTTTAATCCGGATAACATGAATGAATTTGGTCCGGTACTTCTAGGTGGAAACCCCGTTAATTCACTTTGGGATGAAGAGGAAGCTATTCTTCTGGAATTGGCCAAAAAACTGGACAAAGAAATGTTGGATAAACTGAAGGGACCCGGTGGATCAGGCCAGGCGGTTGGAAAATCTGGCGTAGCGATCAAGGATCTTCCAAAACCCGCTGCAGAACTTGCCAAAAAATTGCTTGAAAAAAGGCTGGATGTTTTCTCCGCAGATCGGAAAAAGAAACTTGAGAAAATCATTGCAAATCAGGGTGGCGTAAATGAATTGAAGTTTATCTTGAACGGTAATGCAACCTCCGGGCATCTTCAGGGTGGTAATTACTCCTGGAAATTTGGAAATGAAGGAATCCTTATCGACTGGCAGACTGCAGGCAAAAACCACCTTCACCTCACAGTTAAGGCAAAACCCAAGGCATAGGGCAGCTTTCATAATGAGTATTTAAGGATCCCAAGATCATAAATTCGGGGTTTACTAAGGTTTTATGTCACATATGGTCGATATTCATGATTGATTATGCCTCTTGAATTAATGTATACTCTGTTAATCAATATGTTTGTGTTTGAATCCCACCTGCCTTGAATGAAATTATATCCGTTACGGAGACATTTCCATGGAACAAAAGTTCGAAGGCTTGCCAAAGTCGGAAATCAGGGTTGATGGTTCAAAGTTAGTACGTACCGATGTTGTTAATGATTGGGGTTCTCTTCTGCAATGGGTGATAACCCAAAATGGGAAACAGGTTGCAGCTTACAACGCGAGACCCTCTTTAAGTGTCAGCCCTGACCTTAAGAGTCCGGGTGAATACCAGGCCCACCTACAAATGTGGAAATATGTCGATTACAAGAAAAATCCACAGGGTGAATTCATCAATAGCAAGTTTGTGGAAGTTTCTGAAAAAGTAAAATTTACCATCTGATCGATGCCACCAATGCAGGCTGCAAGTCTGCTCCGAGGAGAAATTCCAATGCTGAATTTAGGCAAAGAACGCGTGGCTTTGTGCGGTGGTCCGAATCGACGTAGTTTTCTTCAATTAGGCACGGCCGGAATGGCGGCCCTCTCGCTGCCCTCCGTTTTCAATTTGCAAGCCAGGGGTGCGATAAAAGAATCCTCTGCAAAAATCAAGAACTGCATAGCCATTTTTCTGGTTGGTTCCCCGGGTCATCTTGATACCTGGGACATGAAACCAGATGCCCCCGCGGAGGTTCGCGGCAAGTTTAAACCAATCCAGACGGATGTGAATGGCATTCAGATTTGCGAGCATTTCCCGATGATGGCCAAGATGATGAAAAAGGTTGCGCTTATTCGCAGTCTTCATCATCGCACGGGTGCAACCCATGAAAATGGTCAGCGCTGGATGATGACAGGTCACGATTTCAACGCGGACAGTGTCAAGCCCCATCTTGGTAGTGTGGTGTCCAGGGTTTTTGGCCAAAAGAGTGAACTGCCCTCAAACATTATCCTTCCAGGACCCATTGGAAATACTGGTGCAGGCCCCCTACATGGTCAGACATCCGGCTATTTGGGCAGTGCCCATGAGCCATTCTTTTTAAATTCAGACCCTGCGAACAAGGACTTTAAGGTTGGAGATTTGGAAGTCGCTGCGGGTCAAGCCGGTAACCGTCTCGATGCCCGCAAGCAATTCCTGGCGCAACTTGATGATCTGCAAAGGAAGAGTGAATCCCGTAGTACCCAAAGTCACGACAGCGCCTATGAGCGCGCATTTCGACTTTTGACTTCCCCAAAGGCTAAACAGGCCTTTAATCTGTCCCAGGAAAACGACAAACTGCGTGACCGTTATGGTAGAAATACATTTGGTCAAAGCTGCCTAATGGCCCGAAGAATGATTGAAAATGGTGTTCGCTTTGTCACCGTGAATCACTTTGACACAGTTTTTAACCTTACCTGCTGGGATATGCACGCTGATGGTGGTGGCCTGAACAACACTTACCTTGATTATGAACGCCATCTGTGCCCACAGTTTGACATTGCATTTACCGCCCTTATTGAAGACCTTGAACAACGCGGCATGCTGCAAGACACGGTGGTTGCTGTACTAAGCGAGTTTGGGAGAACCCCCCGGCTAAACCCCAAGGGTGGACGCGACCATTATCCCAACGCATGGACCAATTTCCTAGTGGGTGGAAACATTCGTGGCGGACAGGTTATTGGTGCAACAGACAAGATTGGATCAAGGCCAAGTGATAATCCCGTGGAACCGCCACAGATTCTTGCTTCGATATACCACGCCATGGGTATCGACCTGGATAATACAATGATGCCCGGTCCCGGAGAAAGGCCGGTGCGTTTGGTGGAAGCTGAACCCATCCGCCAATTGTTTTCATAAACCTTGCCGGAAGTATTTAATCATCCATGACAATTCTGGGATTTAAAGGTTATGAAAAGAACCATTTTGCTGGCTATCAGCATTCTATTTCTGGTTCTTGAGGCCAATTCTGCCGAACCAGTGGTTCGTTCCTTGGATATTCGTGGTTTGCAACTTGGAAAAACAACCACCATTACCCTGGATGGGGATGGTTTTGGAAAAGCGCCAAAACTTCTTTTGCCTTTTGAAGCCAGCCAGATTTTAAAAACGGGTTCAACAGATAAAAAGGCTGTGATAGAAGTACAGCCATCAGGGGAGGTCGCCCCAGGCTTTTACCAAGGGCGCATACTTTCCGAAAAAGGTGTAAGTCTTCCATTTCTTCTGGGTGTTGACCAACTTCCACAAAAACCATTTGCAAGTACCATCAATCAATTACCCGTGGCATTTCATGGCACTATGTCTGGCAGCCAAATCTTAGAAACTAAATTCGAGGGTACCAAGGGACAGCCGCTGATGATTGAAATCGAGGCCCAAAAATTGGGATCTAAGCTGCAACCGGTGGTACACCTTTACAATTCAAAAAGATTGCAACTGGCATGGGCATGGCCAGTCACCAACCTCCATGGTGATTGCAGGCTTGAAATTAAGTTGCCCGAAAATGACACTTATACCATCACACTGCATGACCTTGAATATGCCGCTGGTAACCCTGGATCCTTTCGCATGAAAGTTGGTTCATGGGAATTCATAGACCAAGTTTTTCCATCGTCAGTGGGAAATGGTCAGGTTAAATCTGTCGAATATCTTGGTAGTACACCCGTTTCCAAGGCGAACATGCCAACTGCTAGTGTGGACGGTGCAATTCTTCTTCCATGGCCATCCAAGGGCAACT
>JBEGQX010000022.1:0-6821 GCA_041180805.1 Planctomycetota bacterium | reverse complement strand
GATTTCTGGCCCACATGCTCGGCGGGCTGAAATATGCGATGGGTGTTAGCGGTTCTGACGGCAAATAAGTTGTCCAAAAGGGCCATTTTCCCCCGAAAGTTCTTCCATGGGTGTGCCTAGTACCATTACAATCTCTAAGAATTGTCTTGGTAAATGGAGACTTTCGGGGTGATTTTTCGTCTTTTGCCATCAACCATTGATGGCTCCAAAGAGGTTGGCTTTCAGTATCTGACCACCATGCTGGTGAATGACAGCATCGCGATAGACGCTGGGTCGATTGGATTCTATTCCTCGCCGGAAGAACAGGCGCGAGTTCGCCATCTCTTTTTAACCCATACCCACATGGATCATCTGGCAAGTTTGCCGATCTTTCTGGAAAACATTTTCACGGGAAGTTCATCCCCTGTGGTAATCCATGCCCAACAGGTGGTGATCGATTGCCTGCAAAGGGATTTGTTCAACGACCGCATCTGGCCCGACTTTATTGCCCTTTCCAAAATTCCCCAATCCAGGTTTGTTGAAATTCGAGTGCAGGAACCAGGCGATACGGTCGAAGTGGATGGCGTCAAGGTTACCCCAGTGATGCTGAACCATGTGGTACCCACGGTTGCCTATATTTTGGAAGACGCCAGTTCCACGGTGGCGTTTATTACTGATACCACCGCAACCAACGAAATCTGGGAAAAACTCAATCAGATCCAGAATCTCAAGGCCATCTTTCTGGAAGTGACTTTCCCCAACGAGATGGAATGGCTTGCCAATGTCAGCAAGCACCTTACACCTCAATTGTTTGCGAGCGAACTTCGCAAACTGAAAAAACAAGTCCCGGTGTATGTGGTGCACCTCAAGGGAAGATTCCACAAGCAGGTTGAAAGAGAAGTCTTGGGTTTGGGCTTGCCCAATGTGAATATCACGCAGTTTTTGCGTGAGTACCGATTCTAGTAAATTATCACTAACAAAAGAAGCCCACCTTTAGGTGAGCTTCATTGAAATAAAGATCCGGAAAGAGTTACTTCTTTTCTGGGGGAAGAATTACTGCATCGATCACGTGGATAACTCCATTGCTGCAACCGATATCTGTCTTCACTACCTTTGCCTTGTCAACCATCACGCCGTCTTTGCCCGCCGTAATCTTGAAAGACGCGCCATTGACAGTCTTGGCAGACTTTAGTTTCACGGCGTCCTTTGCCTCAACTTTGCCTGCGACCACATGGTAGGTAAGAATACCTGCAAGCTTGGCCTTGTTTTCAGGCTTCAGCAGGGTTTCAACAGTACCCGCGGGAAGTTTTGCGAAGGCTTCATCGGTTGGGGCAAAAACAGTGAATGGACCCTTGCCTTTAAGGGTTTCTACAAGGTCTGCCGCCTTCAATGCTGCGGCAAGCGTCTTGAAGCTGCCGGCACCCACTGCGGTATCGACAATGTCCTTGTCTGCCGCTGCTTGTGCATTACCAAACATGGCTGCTGACATCAGCGCGAAAAAACCAAGACTGAACATACGCATGAAATACTCCCATCGAGAAGATTTTGAAAGGAATCTTCTTCAGAACAATTTTTTGGCATCTTGGGGAACAATGCAAACAACTGCATCGAAAATAAGAATTTCCCAGATCGCTAATGAACTAATAGACGCAAGTCCCCGGGAAAAAAAATTTAGCAAAATCTTTTTAAATTATTTGATGTATTTGCTGGTTATTCAGGCAAATAGGGTGTTTCCAAACAAGCCAGAGTTTTCCCATTTTCCTGATTCATTTCTGAAATTCCAGCACGTTACTTCCATCGGTTCGAGAGAGTGAAAAATGTCGGCGCCCACAAACCTACAAAAATCCCAAAGCGCTCTCCATGGGCAACATCAGATTCTTTGCTTAAAAACCAGATCGCTATGCTTCCCGCAATGCTTAAAAAACCAAGAACAAAACAAGCTTTACCCAATATCTTCTCATTCATCGAAAAATCTCCGGAATTAATGGAAAGGTTCGGAAACCTGATGGCTTCCGATTTCAGTGTTAGCCGTTTTGCCCTAAAGATAGCTAGCCGACTTTTTCGATAAAATAAGTCAAATTTTCTAAAAAAACGGAAATAATTTGCAATCCATCCTTTTTCGCAGGCTTATCAAGGACTTTGGGCATGTTGGTTGGCTTAAAAAAATCAACAGGGGGGTAGCCCCTGTTGATAAAGTTATGGCCAGTCTCAGTTCAACTTACCCAAGCGCGATTGGCGGACCCTACTTTGCCTCCACAAGCTGCCTGAGAACAAACCTAAGAATGCCTCCATGCTTGTAGTAAAGAACTTCCTGTGGAGTGTCGATGCGAACAACAGCCTGGAATGTCTTGTCATTTGCCTTCACGGTAATGGTTTTACCCGGGGCAAAGTTTTTCTCAAGGACATCTGCCAAACCGGAAACGGTGATGACTTCCTCGCCGGTCAGGCCGAGTGAGGCGGCATTCTGGCCGGGTGCGAATTGCAGGGGAAGGATACCCATGCCAACCAGATTGCTTCGGTGGATGCGTTCATAGCTTTCAGCAATGACCACGCGAACACCCAGAAGCGCAGGGCCCTTGGCGGCCCAGTCACGGGAGCTGCCAGATCCGTATTCCTTGCCCGCCAGAATGGCCAAAGGCACCTTCTCGGCGTGGTACTTTTCGGAGGCATCAAAGATGGTCATGCCTTCGCCGGATGGAAGGTGACGGGTAAAGCCCCCCTCGGTGCCCGGAGCCAGCATATTCTTCAGGCGAATGTTGGCGAAGGTGCCACGCACCATGACTTCGTGATTACCGCGCCTTGCGCCATAGCTGTTGAAGTCTGCCGCGGAAACACCTCGTTCGAGGAGGTACTTGCCAGCGGGACTATCCTTCTTGATATTGCCGGCGGGGGATATATGGTCGGTAGTGATGCTGTCGCCCAGCACTGCAAGCACACGCACACCCTGAAGGTCGGTTATGTTGCCCGGCACCTTGGGCATGTTTTCAAAGTAAGGCGGGTGCTTCACATAGGTGGAGCTTGCATCCCAGGAATAGCGGTCCCCGGTGGGAACCGGCAAGTCGCGCCATTCAGGATCACCTTTATACACTTCACCGTATTCCTTGGTGAACATTTCAGATTTGACATGGGATGCGACAGCCTTGGCCATCTCTGCCTGTGTGGGCCAGATATCCTTAAGGAAAACCGGCTTACCATCCTTGCCTGTGCCGATGGGTTCGGAGTTGAAATCGATGTCCACCCTTCCTGCCAGGGCATAGGCAACCACCAATGGGGGTGATGCAAGGTAGTTGGCGCGCACCTCGGAATGAACGCGGCCTTCGAAGTTTCTGTTGCCGCTAAGCACCGCGGAGACAATAAGCTGGCCATCCTCGATGGCCTTGGAGACGGGAGCTGGAAGCGGCCCGCTGTTTCCAATGCAGGTGGTGCAGCCATAACCCACCAAGTTGAAACGCAGCTTGTTCAGCGGTTCTGTCAATCCGGCATCATTAAGGTAATCGGTAACCACTTTGGAACCAGGAGCCAAACTGGTTTTTACCCAGGGCTTCGTGGAAAGACCCTTGTCTACGGCCTTCTTCGCAACCAAACCAGCGGCAAGCATTACCGATGGGTTGGATGTGTTGGTGCAACTGGTGATGGCGGCAATAACCACCGCCCCATGAGGAAGCTCGTGCGATTGCCCGTCGATGGTGGCGGTGCCCTTCGAGGTCAGGGTTGCAGGTGCCACACCGGCCTTGGGCTTTGCCTTGGCAATCAGCCCGGGAAGTGCATCCGTGAAGGATTTCTTCACATCCCTTAACAGCACACGGTCTTGAGGGCGGCTTGGGCCAGCCAGGCTGGGCAGCACTGCGCCCAGGTCAAGTTCCAGCGTTGCGCTATAGCTTGGTTCAGGTGTTGAGGCATCATGGAACAGGCCCTGTTCGCGCATATAGGCTTCGGTAAGGGCAACCTGGTCGGGGTTGCGTCCGCTGAAGCGCAGGAAGCGTATGGTTTCAGCATCCACGGGGAAGATACCGCAAGTGGCACCATATTCCGGTGCCATGTTGGCAATGGTGGCGCGGTCCGCGAGTGGCAGGTCTGCCAGACCGGGTCCGTAGAATTCAACAAACTTGCCCACGACACCCTTCTTGCGAAGCATCTCGGTGACTGTAAGAACCAGATCGGTGGCGGTGGCGCCTTCGGGAAGTTTGCCGGTCAACTTAAAGCCAACAACTTCGGGAATAAGCATGGAGACAGGCTGGCCAAGCATGGCGGCTTCAGCTTCGATTCCACCCACGCCCCAACCCAGCACACCCAGGCCGTTGATCATGGTGGTGTGTGAATCGGTGCCCACGACAGTATCCGGGTAGGCGAAAGTGGTTCCATCCATCTTGCCTGTCATGACAACGCGGGCCAGATATTCCAAGTTTACCTGATGGACGATGCCCGTTTCCGGTGGAACCACCTTGAAGGTATCGAAAGCACCCTGCCCCCAACGGAGGAAGGCGTAGCGTTCGCGGTTGCGCTGGAATTCCAGTTCCGCATTGGATTTGAAAGCGAGTTCGGTTCCAAAGTTATCCACCTGCACCGAGTGATCGATGACCAGTTCCGCGGGGCAAAGGGGATTGATCTTGGTGGGGTCTCCACCCATGGCTTTCATGGCGTCTCGCATGGCAGCCAGGTCAACAACAGCTGGAACCCCGGTGAAATCCTGCAGTAATACCCGACCGGGTGTGAAACTGATTTCCTTGGTAGGGGTGGTCTTGGCGTCCCAGTTTGCAAGTGCTTCGATATCCTTCTGGTTCACACTGATGCCATCCTCGGTGCGAAGAAGGTTTTCCAGGAGAATCTTCAGCGAGAAGGGCAGCTTGCCAATCTGGGGAAGCTTCTTTTCCAGCGTTTTCAGCGAATGATACGCAAAGGTCTTGCCAGCGACATGGATGTTCGAAAGAGTTCCAAAACTATTCTTCATAACAGACTTCCCCGTGGTTAATTGGTCATGGGGATATTCTCATCAGATGCGTGAGTTTAGGCAACATGGAAACTCTTTTTCATGATTCAAGTTGCATTGGCGGTTTATCCGATGATAAGATTAGATCATCAGTTCAGGACTATTCGAAAAAGTATATCCGGTTCTTCTCCAAGTTTGATCCATCGATCTATTCTTTCAAACTGCTTGGGGGTGGGGTATGCGCAAGCGCGGTTTCACATTAATCGAGTTATTGGTTGTAATTGCAATTATCGCCATATTAATCGGGTTGTTGTTGCCGGCCGTGCAGAAAGTGCGCGATGCGGCATCCCGGGCGACCTGTTCCAACAATTTGAAGCAGCTTGGCCTGGCCATGCACAATTACCTGAATACCAATGGCACCTTCCCATCGGGAAGTTTGCTTTCGGCCACATTCGGCCCAAGCCCGTTGGTTTATCTTCTGCCCTACATTGAACAGGATGCTATCTTTAAGGGATACATTTTGGATCAGATGTCCGGTGCCTCCGCCAGCCCGAACGATCCGGTTTCCATTTTTAAACTCAAGCTTCTTTCCTGTCCATCGGACCCCAACCCGGCAGCGCAAACCCTTTATGGTTGGACGAGCTATCACGCCAATTTTGGTTCTTGGGTGGTAAGCAATGGCTGGGATGGTCCATTTGGGCCGAACTTTGCCGCAGGGGGTAAACCGGCAGCACCCATCGCCGGTTTCAAGGATATTACGGATGGCATGAGCAATACCGCAGCTTTCGCGGAGGTTTGCAAAGGCGCTTACACCAATTCTTCTGCTTGGGATCCTCGCACCGATTGCTTCGAGGGGGGCAGCCAGAACAGCGCTAACATTACCACTGCGCGAAGTTACTTTCAGGCCAGAAACTGGCAGACTGCCGGCGGTCCCGCAGGCTGGACGGACTGGCGCTATCGTGGTTACCCCTGGCGCGAGGGTTCTATCTGGAGAACAGGCTACAACCATCTGCTTCCCCCCAACAGCCCTTGTTGGAGACCCAACGGTGACTGGTGGCATCTGGTAAGCCCCGCCAGCAGCTTCCACAGTGGTGGCGCCAATGTGGTGATGTGCGATGGGTCCACACGCTTTATTCCCGAGAATATCAACCCTGTGGTTTGGACAGCTGTGGGCACCAGGGCGGGCGGCGAGGTGGAGCAACTTCCCTGATTTTTTCGGAGCATGATATGCAAAAGACGCTTCTTGCCGGCTTTTTAACAGGGCTGTTCCTGGTGTGTGCGGGATGCTCGAAGACCGAGAAGCCCATCGATCAGGCGCAGCTCGAAAAGGAATTCAACGACTTGCAGAAGAACCGCCAAAAAGAAGATCCCAACGCTGGAAAACGCAAGTATTAGTTCTCCTATAATATGCAGGACCCGGATACTAAACCCACCCCGGGCTTTATCTCTCTAACCCCAAGGAGGTCTTGCATGGCTGGCACCCATCTTAAGAACCTAATCGATAGCAATGTTTCCTGGTCCAAGAAGATGACCAAGAACGATCCAAATTTTTTCAAAAAACTTTCCAAGCTCCAGGCGCCCAAGTACCTCTGGATTGGTTGTGCGGACAGTCGGGTTCCCGCCAACGAGATCGTTGGATTGTTGCCCGGCGAGTTGTTTGTGCATCGTAATGTGGCAAATGTGGTGGTGCATACCGACCTCAACTGCCTGAGCGTTCTTCAGTACGCGGTAGAGGTTTTGAAGGTCGAGCATATTATTGTTTGCGGCCATTACCAATGCGGTGGTGTGCTGGCGGCCCTGAATGATTCTCGGTTTGGGTTAATCGACAACTGGCTTCGCCACATCAAGGATGTGCGCGAGCGCCATGGCGAACATATACATTCCCTGGCCACGCAGGAAGAAAAAGGCGACAGCC
>JBEGQX010000021.1:0-13922 GCA_041180805.1 Planctomycetota bacterium | reverse complement strand
GTTCGACTTTTGGGGCATCTAAATCCAGCTATCCCTTATGCCCAAAAACAACTTCAATTATCCAAAAAAATCTTATCCCAACAGGGCAGGGTTGATTATGTTCGCATTCAAATTCAAAACGAATTTGCGATCCCGGTGGCTAATAGTGGTGCTTCCATTTTAAGCTCCACCACGAAGGCGGACGGGTTTTTACTTGTGGATGAAAGCCACGCGGAAATTGCTGAAGGATCAATTGTTAACGCTTATGCCTATTAAATAACCCACCATTTGAATTTATTTGAGATATCTTCTTTCAAGTCGATTCCAAGCCACTTGTAAGTATTAATAAAACTTAAAATCGATACAAGCCTTCTGTATATTCAAGCCAAATAATTTTTGTTACGATAATGGTATTATAATTTCACAAGGTGATCCGCCATGGTTCCAATTCATAATGCTGGCATGACCAGAAGATCCATGATTCAAGCTGGATTTTCTGGGTTACTAGGCCTTTCAACGCTAAACGCTCAAGCTTTTGCAAAAAACAAGGTTGATAAATCTGTAATTTTAATTTTTTTGACCGGTGCCCCAAGCCACATTGATATGTTTGATCTTAAACCGGATGCTCCCGAGGAGATCAGGGGATCCTTCAAGCCCATCCAAACAAATGTAACCGGAATTCAAATAAGCGAGCATCTCCCCAAGCTAGCCCAAAGAGCAGATAAATATGCATTAATCAGAAGTATGGCTCACAAGGAAAACAACCACCTTGTTGCCACCCACCACACCATTACAGGTCATCAACAACCCGGTGCATTTTTTGACAAAGTGGCATCCAGGGATGATTGGCCAAATTATTCCGCCGCATTGGATTTCCTGCAACCCGCAACCAAAGGTATTCCAACCGGCATTAATCTTCCAACTTTCCTCCAGGAAGGGCCACTGACTTGGCCGGGACAGCATGCGGGTTTTTTGGGACCAAAACATGATCCATGGCAAATTACGGATGATCCCAGCAAAGCCGACTTCAAGGTTAACAATCTAAATTTTCATGAAGGTCTATCCATTTCCAGGGTAACTGACAGGAAAACTCTCCTTGCCGAGCTGAACCATCAACAAAGAAAAATTGACCTGTTGGAAAACACCCAAAAAATGGATGATCAACAAAGGATGGCCCTTTCATTGCTGGCCTCCGGATCCGTTGCAAAAGCTTTTGACCTGAACCAGGAACCCATAGCTAGCAGGGAACGCTACGGCATGCACTCCTTTGGCCAGTCAATACTTCTTGCAAGAAGGCTTACCAAGGCAGGGGTAAGGGTCGTTCAGGCGAACATGGGAAGAGTTCAAAACTGGGATACACATGGAAATAACTTTGACCGCCTGAAAAACAGCCTTTTACCTCCTTTAGATCAAGGTGTTTCCGCGCTTTTAGATGATCTTTATGCCACTGGCGATATTCAAAATACCCTTGTGATTCTCTGCGGAGAATTTGGTAGAACGCCAAAGATTAGTTTTCAACAAGGTTCCAACTCTAAACAACCAGGAAGAGATCACTGGGCACCCTGTTATACGGCTTTATTTGCTGGTGCGGACGTTGTACCCGGGAAAATTATCGGGAAATCAGACAAAATAGCTGCTTACCCTATCACAATCCCCTATTCCCCGGATGACTTGGGAGCCACCGTGTACCAAATACTTGGTATCGATCCAGCTTCAGAGATCAGGGATCGCCAAAACAGACCATCCCAGTTAAACCGGGGTAAAGTGATACAATCCCTTTTTGATTCCAATATTGTCTGAAATTAAACACCCAAGAGATATTCCGATGGGTTATTTTTGGAAACTTGCTTTTATTTACCTGATTGCCTCGAGTAGTCTTCATGCCGGTGAGATTATCAAGTTGTGGGCAGGCAAAGCTCCTAATGAAACACGAGACTTTGGCCCCGAAAAAGTTGAGCCACCGAACCCTAAAGATAAACAGCCCGTTAAAAGAATTACGAACATCAGTGATCCTTCCTTGGAATTAATGTCGCCAAAAAAGCCAAATGGCACAGCGGTTATCGTTTGCCCGGGTGGCGGTCATAGAATTCTAGCCTGGGATAAGGAAGGCACCGAAATTGGGGAATGGCTTAATTCACTTGGAATCACTGCTTTTATCTTAAAATACCGGGTGCCCTCACGGAACGAAAACAAGCGATATGAAGCTGCGGTTCAAGATGCCCAAAGAGCCATTTCCATCGTTCGTTCCAAAGCATCCGAATATAAATTAAATCCTCAAAAAATCGGCATCATTGGGTTTTCTGCCGGAGGGGAAACTGCGGCTCTAACCGCATTGTTTGAAAAAAGGATTTATGACGCCAGAGATGACATGGATCAGGTCTCGCAGCGGCCAAATTTCGCGGTCCTAGTTTACCCCGCTTATCTTGTGGACAAAGACAAGCCATTGCTCATGGATTACATAAAAATTAATAAAAACACCCCATCCATGTTTCTTGCACATGCCAACGACGACAGGGTTTCGCCACTTAACAGTTCAGTTCTTTATTCTGAACTAAAGAAGGCGGAAGTAACGTCGGAATTGCACATTTATGCAAAAGGTGGACATGGCTTTGGCCTCCGTCCCTCGGAATTCCCATCATCAAAATGGCCCGTTCATTGTGGTGAATGGCTTAGAAGCATGGGGTGGATTGAAAAGTAGCTTATCTTGCCTTTTCCTTTAGACGCACAAATCGATCCCTTAGCATCTTAAGTTGCTGCTTGTATTCATCAGATCTGGCCAAGTCTTTGGTTTCATTGGGATCTTTTTTTAAATCAAAAAGTTCCTCAAAATTGAATTCCGGCCAGGATATATACTTCCAATCTTTTGAAACCAGAGCCTCTGAGGAAGGAATGAAATCTTTATTTTTAATAGTTCCATGCTCGTAATAAAAATCGGACCTCCAGTTTTTTGGTTCATTAGATTTGTATAAATCGGAAAAATCTTCCCCCTGCATGGATTCGGGAGGGTTTACCTTGGCTGCCCCAAGAATTGTCGGAGCCAAGTCCACATTCAACACAATTTGTTCCTTCGTCTTTCCCGCATTACTTTTTGGGTTCCTGGGATCTAAAACGATTAATGGTACCCTGATGCTTTCTTCATAAGGGTACCATTTATCCGCCAAACCATGTTCGCCGTGAAAGTAACCATTATCTGTCGTGAATATGACCAGCGTATCTTTCAAAAGATCTTGTTTTTCCAGTTCAGCTATGCATCGACCACACACCGCATCCACTTCGGTTGCGAGTCGATAATAATTTTTCATGTACTCCTGGTATTTTTCTGGAGAATCAAAACGCCAATGCCAGCGAACCCTACCTTCATTTTTTTCATTCCCGATAAATGATGGCAACCTTTTGAAATACTCGTCTCCAGCGGTAGCTGGAACCGGTATGCGTTTATCCTTGTACAAGGCCATGGATTTTTCCATGGGGAGGTATTGTTTTGGATTACGGTCTTCAGCATGGGTGGCAAAAAAGGAAACCGTTAAACAAAAAGGCTTTCCTTTTGGTCTAGTGGAAAGAAAATCCAAGGCATCGTTCTCATTCTTCTGCGTGACATGGATTTTGGTTCCATTTTTATCTAAAACCCAATGAGTTCCGGCATAACTTTTTCCATAGTCGTATTTTTCCTTGGGAAAAGTTCCGTTATGCCATTTTCCCACATGCCCAACATGGTAACCATTGCTTCTTAATAAACCCGGGAAGGTATATTCCCAAGGGGTTTTAAACATCTCAAATGCTTTGTTTCCATGGCGGGACATCCATTGTCCTGTAAGTAAATTAGCCCTGCTTACCCCACAAATGGAAGTAGTGACATAGTTATTGGTGAATCGGATGCCTTTTTTTGCCATCTCATCAAGAAATGGGGTTTTAACAATTGGATTGCCCGCGCAACCAAGGGTGTCATACCTCCAGTCATCTGCATAAAGAAGAAGAATATTCAAGGGTTTGGAATCAATCTTGGTATTGGAATCATATCCACTAATAAGATTGGCTAAAAAAAATAGCGTTTTCAGGGAATTCATAAATGCCCCTTAAATAAATGCATTACAAGATGTTAACAAAAGATTTTTAACCAGCAAATAATTCGAGATTAGATTCAATGACATTTTTCATAAACCTTTGAATCTTTTCCGGGCACTTCTCTCCCGGTGATGACTCAACACCGGAGGCTGTATCGACCATAAATGGTTGGACTTTTCGGATAGCTGTTTTTACGTTTTCGGGATTTAGACCCCCGGCAAGGATTAATGGAACAGGGATAACACATTCTTTAATAACATCCCAAGGACCAACTACGCCGGTACCACCCATCAAACCATCAATTTTACTGTCCACAACAATGGCACAAGGGGAAGGCTTTATGTCACACAACCTGGATATTTCTTTCTGAAGAAAATCCTTCGAGCAATCTTTACCAGCTCCAGCTACAGCAATCCATCGTCGGGAACCCAAAACGCCAAAATCTGGTAGCTGTCCGTGCAACTGAAGGTAATTCAATTCCGGGAAGAATTTCAAAACATCTTTTATTTCACTAGAAGTAGCATCTGCAAAAACCCCTATGGAGGTCATTCCAGGAGGTGTTTTTTGATTCAGACTGTTTGCAACGAATGGATCAACAAATCGAATGGACTTTTGATAAAAATTATAACCAATGGAGTGGGCACCACTATAGATGGCGGCCTTTAAATCTTCCTCGGATTTAATTCCACAAATTTTAGCTCTTACGGTTCTCAAGTATTTTCACTCGTAGAGCGAACTTAGGCTCCCATTTTTTTCCTGGCAGATTCTTCCTTGGCATCTTGATACCAAGTTGGAGGTACGGGTCGCCTGTTCAATTCCTCGGAAAAATTCCAATAACAAATACAAGGCTCCCCTGGTTTCCAGGAAAAATAGGCTTTCCTGTTATTCACCAATGTTGGAAAACCAACTAATCCAAGTTCTGGAATTAATGGCTCAACACCTATCGCCTTTAATTCCACCATTATGTTTTCCAATGTCAATTCCGAAAAGTAAAGCTCGTCGGTGACTTCATAAGCGCGACGGCGTTCTTTCCAATTAAGTTTTTTCTTCTTTTTATCGTAGAAATTTTTTTCAGACCTTAGCAGTCTTACCCTAGAGGATATTACTTTCAAGTCTTCTGCAACCCTGCTTGCCAATGGCAACATGGTCTCAGCGTTTTCCAGAGTCATGATTTCCATGGAATTTTCCCTGCTCATGGGAATGCCAAATATTACCTGTATCCTGATAAATCATCGGTACAAATTGCTGGGGATATTAGAATTAGAACAAATAAAGATTTAGCTTTACCGGGTCCGGCAATAGTATGTGAATATCATGCACATTGAATCGCTTATTGAAAAATAAGCGAAAGGATAAGGCCGGGAAGGCTGGTAAACTTTACTGATTATCCTTCCACTCCACGAAACCTTCCAAGGCAAAGTATTCAGGCAATCCCAACTCATCGAATATTTTGGCAGTTCCCAGGTTTCGGTCTTCGGCCCTTTGCCAAAATTCCCTTCTATCGGAATTACCCGGAAACATGGCTCGGTCTTTTTGGGATTGATGGCGGAATATAGCCATCTTCTTTTGTTCCAGATCTTCCGGGCTCAAGGGAACAACTCTTTCCAGCTCATGGGGTTCCCATTCTTCCCAAGCTCCACGGTATAACCATACCTGTGACTTATTTCCTTTACCTTTAGCCCTGCGCATGGCTTCCAAAATTGCATCGGCACAAACGCGGTGGGTGCCATGAGGATCTGAAAGTTCCCCAGCCATGTAAACCTGATAAGGGTTTAATTTTTCAACCAGTCCTTGAATATCATCAATATCTGATGGATGGATTGGAGCCTTGGCAATAGTCCCTGTCCTGTAAAACCTGAGATTCATGAAAACCAATTGATCAGAGGGAACCCCACATGCCAGTGCCGCAGCCCTCGCCTCGGTTTCACGAACAAGTCCTTTGATTTTCAAAATATCCTCGGAATCAGTCTGGCCCGCCTGCTTCATGGAAAGAAATTCCATCACCCTGCCAGCCACCTCAGAGGTCTTGCGTTCATCGATCCCGAATAATTTGTTAAATCCAGCGGCATAGTCCGCGAATCGAAGGGCATCGTGATCAAATACCGCAATATTTCCACTGGTCATGTAAGCAATAAAAACCTTGTGTCCCTGTCCCACAAGTCGAATAAGAGTTCCCCCCATGCTGATCACGTCGTCATCAGGGTGAGGACTAAAAATTAGAATATTCTGCTTTTTGGTCCCCGCAGGTTCGTTGCAAATGGTATCCATCATCTGGCAAAAAACCTTCTGCCCCAAAACACTGGCAGGACCGTGCTCGCGAAGCAACTCGTATAACTCGTGTTCCCTAAAATCATCGTCTGATAGTTTCAGGAGCCCTTTGCCCGTTTTTCTGCACAATTCAATCACGGCTTTGCGGGTAAGAAAATCATTCCAAACCACGGGACCTACTGTCCAAGGCTTGTCTATGGCACTAAGGTGCCTGGCCGCGGCCTGATCACAAACAAAAGTGGCATCGGGGTGTTCCTGCAAAAAGCTTGCCGTGACATTTTCCGATATTTGCCCCTCCAGGGCCTTGTGCACTATCGGGGCCTTATGCTCACCGTAGGCCATTAAAATCACCTTGCGGGCATCCATGATGGTCCCAACACCCATCGTAAGCGCCCTTAATGGCACATTATCTTCTCCCATAAATGCGGGAGAGGCATCCCTTCTGGTTACAGCATCCAGGGTGGCCATCCTTGTTCTGCTATGACGTGTGGAACCAGGTTCATTAAATCCAATATGTCCTGTTCTACCTATTCCCAGCAATTGAAGATCTATACCACCGCACTGGCGTATCTTCTTTTCGTAGTTGATGCAAAATTCCTCAACCTGGTCATGAGCAATGGTGCCATCAGGAATATGAATTTGGTTTTTGGGAATATTCACATGGTCAAAAAATGTCTCTTGCATCCACCTTCGATAACTTTGGGGATGGGAAGAATCCAAGGGATAATATTCGTCCAGGTTAAAGGAGATAACCTTGGAAAAATCCAAACCCTCTTCCTTGTGCATCCTTATGAGTTCCCTGTACAGGCTCACCGGAGTGGATCCTGTGGGAAGTCCCAACACAGTAAATTTCCCCTGTGAGTTGTTTTGACGAATAAGTTCCTCAATCTGCAAAGCTATGTGCCTTGCGGCCTGATTGCTGTTTGAAAAAACAACCGTTGGAACTTTGGTTCTGGGAATGTAATGTGAAGCCATGGCTGGTCCATTCACTACGGGGTTACAACTTGATGGAATTCAATTCTTATTCCTTTATCATATGAAGCTAGCAAGGGTAACACTTAACTTCATCAGGATTCCATACATAAAGCAATAACATGGAAATCAAATTGAACGGTTCTTTAAAGTCTATGCCAGAGGGATGCACGGTCAGCCAGCTTATTTCCATAATGCAACTGGAACCCAAGAAGGTTGCTGTGGAACTTAACAGAATGGTAATACCGGCAAAAAATCACGACCAAACCATTCTGAAACCGGATGATGAGGTTGAAGTGGTAACCTTAGTTGGCGGAGGTAGCAACATGGAAGAAACATTTGATAAGCCTTGGCAACTGGGTCCATTCAGTTTCAAAAGCAGGCTCATTACAGGAACCGGGAAGTACTCCACCCTTGAACTCATGAGGGAGGCCCTGGATGCAAGTGCTTGCGAAGTTACCACCGTTGCTGTACGCAGGGAGCGACTAACTGACAAAACTGGCAGAAACATACTGGATTTTCTTGATCTGAAGAATCTAACCATACTTCCCAACACTGCGGGCTGCTTTAGCGCGGATGATGCGATCCGCCACGCTCGTCTGGGCAGGGAGCTACTGACCAATCTAGAAAACCCCGGCGCTCAATGGGTTAAGCTGGAATGCCTTGGGGACACCAAAACACTTTTGCCTGACCCCGTGGAAACCCTTCGTGCCACGGAAATCCTGGTAAAGGATGGCTTTCATGTTCTGGCTTACACAAGTGATGATCCAATATTGGCAAGAAGCCTTAAAAAAGCTGGTGCGACCTGCGTCATGCCAGCGGGAAGCCCCATTGGCAGTGGCCAGGGAATCTTGAACCCCAACAACATAAGAATTATTCTTGAGTACCTGAAAGGTGATGATGCCGATTATCCAGTAGTTGTGGATGCCGGGGTTGGATGCGCAAGTGATGTCGCTTTTGCCATGGAACTCGGGTGCGATGGGGTTCTACTAAATACGGCCATAGCACAGGCTAAAAAGCCTGTAACCATGGCCATAGCCATGAAAAACGCTTGTATAGCCGGCAGACTATCTTTCCTTGCGGGCAGAATAAGCAAAAAACTGTACGCGCAGGCATCCAGTCCCATGGAAGGATTAATCTCTTAGACATGCATCCCTGATGACGAATCTTAGTTTTTATGCTGGTATTTGATCGGAAAACAGCAATAGAATTCTTTAACAAGCCTCAAATAGCGACCAAGGAAGGAATCCTATGTCCTCAAAAATCAATGTTCTCCAGGCCAGGCAACCTGCCGCGGTGGGAAATCATTCCATAGTTCGAGGTTGGATTCGGACTCGAAGAGACTCCAAGGGCGGATTTAGTTTTCTGGAAATGAACGATGGTTCCTGCTTTTCCAACCTGCAAATCATCGCCAATGGGGATCTCCCAAATTATACCTCGGAAGTCCTTAGGCTGGGTGCTGGGTGCAGCGTGGAAGTAGAGGGCTTGATTCAGGCCTCCCCCGCCAAAGGTCAGCCAACGGAATTGGTGGCATCAAGAATTCATGTTTATGGCTGGTCGGATGGGCAAACCTACCCGATGCAAAAAAAAGGCCACACCTTTGAATATCTTCGGACACAGGCTCACTTAAGGGCCAGAACCAACACATTTGGGGCAGTTGCAAGGGTTCGCAACCAAATCAGCAGGTCCATCCACGATTTTTTTCAGGAACAGGGTTTCCTTTACCTGAATACTCCCATTATCACCCCAAGTGATTGTGAAGGGGCAGGGCATATGTTCCGGGTGACCACCCTGGATATCTCCAAGCCTGGGAAACCTGTTGACCCCAAGGCTGATTTCTTCGGAAAACCTGTATTTCTCACGGTAAGCGGACAGCTTGAAGGTGAAACCTACGCCTGCTCCCTGGGAAAAATCTACACCTTTGGCCCCACCTTCAGGGCTGAAAACTCCAACACTTCCAGACATCTCGCTGAATTCTGGATGGTTGAACCGGAGGTTGCCTTTAACGACCTCCACGACAACATGGATCTTGCTGAAAACTTCATCAAAAGAATCATCAAAGATGTGCTAGCCAACTGCAAGGAGGATATGAACTTTTTTGAGGAAAGAATCGAGAAAGGGCTGCTACAAAACCTGGACCTTGTCTTAAAGAAAGATTTTCAAAGAATTTCCTACACCCAAGCCGTGGAAATCCTGCTGGCATCGGGAGAACAATTTGAATACCCAATTGCCTGGGGAAAAGATCTGCAATCAGAACACGAAAGATACCTGGCTGAAAAACACTTCAAGGGACCCGTGATCCTTTTCGACTATCCCAGGGATATCAAGGCTTTTTACATGCGCCTTAATGACGATGGTAAAACCGTTCGCGCCATGGATGTACTGGTACCTAGAATCGGCGAGATCATTGGTGGAAGCCAAAGAGAGGATCGTCTGGATGTCCTTGAGCAGCGCATGAGGGATTCCAACCTGAATCCGGAAGATTACTGGTGGTACCTGGACCTAAGGCGATATGGTTCCGTTCCGCACGCAGGATTTGGCCTGGGCCTTGAAAGATGCGTCCAATTCATCACTGGGATGGCAAACATCCGGGATGTAATTCCCTATCCAAGGGCGCCTGGGTCCGCGGACTTCTAACTTAATTAAAAAATCTGTATCGAATGATGCAATAGAGGGCGTTAAATCCGTCCTTTAAGCCAATTTTCTTTCCTTCAGCATGCGTCCTTCCATTATAGCTGATGGGAACCTCAAATATTTTCCAGGCTGGATTCTTTTTCTTGGCTATCTTGGCGGTAAATTCCGGTTCAAAGCCAAATCGATTGGATTTCAAATTCATTCCATCCAGAACCTCCCGGCGAAAAACCTTGTAGCAGGTCTCCATGTCTGTCAGGTTCAGGTTTGTAAACATATTGGAAAGAACCGTTAATCCCTTGTTGATCATCATGTGCCAGAAATAAAGCACCCGGTGCTTTTCACCTATAAACCTTGATCCGTAAACAACATCGGCCCTGCCTTCAATAATCGGCTGCAAAAGCACAGGGTATTCGCAAGGTTCATACTCCAAGTCAGCATCTTGAATTAAAATCACATTTCCGGTGCACAGTTTGAATCCATCCCGCAAGGCAGCGCCTTTACCCTGGTTTACCTCTTTCAAAATGATTTTTGTGTTCTCATCCGCCAAAGAAGGGAGAAGTTCCCTGGTGCCATCAGTACTCACGTCATCCACAAGAATGATTTCCTTGGGGATAGGCACTTCGCGAACACGCCTTAAGACCTCCGCGATCCAACGTTTTTCGTTGTAAACAGGTATCACCACACTTAGGAGGAAGTTTTCTGGAATTTTGTACAGGCCAAGGGACTTGCAAATATTGGTTCCAAACATTTGCTCAAGGTTTGCTATTTTTTCATTCTGAGCATTAAGGGCATCCAACTGGGAATTTTGCATGTCGTCTTCTTTCAAAGTTTAGAATCCAGAAGAACTTATATGAAGTTTTTACCCCAAACAGGTCAAGCTCAACCACACTTCCAAATCTGATCCGGCATTGACACAAACAGACACAATATTGCACGATAAGAAAGTAATTTATGGGAACCACTAGGCATGGATTCATGGTCGATGAAATGCCCAAGAAGGAGACAATGATGGCAGGGAATCAGCCTCAAGGTGTGCCACTGTGTGATTTACAAGCCCAATACAAAACTCTAAAGCAGGAACTGGAAGCGGCAGCCCTGCGAGTTCTTGCATCCGGGCAGGCAATCTTGGGCCCTGAAGTTTCAGAATTCGAACGCAGGGTAAGCCAGTTCTGCGGAGTGAATTATGGTGTCAGCTGTAATTCGGGAAGTGATGCGCTTTTACTAGCCCTGGTTGCAGCAGGCATAGGACCCGGTGATGAAGTTATCATTCCACCTTTTACCTTTTTTGCCACTGCCGGTGCTGTTTGCCGCACTGGAGCCACCCCGGTTTTTACAGACATCGACACCCAAACTTTCAACATCGATCCGCTACAGATTGAAAATAAGGTCACCAAAAAGACCAAGGCTATCATCCCTGTGCATCTTTATGGCCAATGCGCCGAGATGGAACCGATCTGGAGAATTGCGGAAAGACATAACCTGCTCGTGATCGAAGATGGTGCCCAGTCCTTGGGTTCAGAATACCAAGGCAAAAAAGTCGGCAGCCTCGGCGCAATGGCTTGCTTGAGTTTTTATCCAACCAAAAACCTTGGTGCTTTTGGTGAAGGCGGCATGGTGGTTACCAATGATGCAGATTGGGCCAACAAAATGGCTTGCCTTCGTGTACATGGAATGGAACCCAAGTACTACCACAAGCTGCTTGGCTGGAACGCGAGAATGGATGCCATACAGGCAGCGTTCTGCAATGTTAAGATGAATTACCTGGAAACCTGGCTGGAACTTCGCCAACAGGCAGGCAAAAGGTATGATCGAATTATTGAAGAAGAAAATCTTTCAGGGTTCCTACGCAAGCCTATTGTAAAGCCAAACAGACGGCACACTTTCAACCAATATGTTGTCAGGGTTGCCAATGGTCAGCGAGACAATCTGGTCAACCATTTGAAATCGGAAAAAATCGGCTGCGAGATCTATTATCCCCTTCCTTTACACTTGCAGGAATGCCTGCAGTTTTTGGGTTACAAGGAAGGTGACTTCCCGGCCAGCGAGGCCGCCTGCAAGGAAGTCATGGCGTTGCCCATGTTTCCTGAAATCACCGAGGAACAACAGAGAACTGTTGTCAAAAGCTGTGCTAACTTCCTGAGGACCAAATCCACCAAGGCTGCCTAGCGCTTTTTTCCAAAGAGATTCAAAACCGCCGAAGCCATGGCGATTGTCCCTGTTTCAATGCAAACAGGGGCATCAGGCTTGTAGAATTCCGAATGTAAAGAAGGCAGTTGGGCATTTTTCTCTTCAAAATTCTTCTTGGGGACAGTTCCCAAAAAGAACATGCAAGCGGGAACACCTTCCCTGCCATAACGGCTAAAGTCTTCTCCGCCCATCAAAGGTTCACGAATTTTGACCTTTTCCTTGCCGAGAAGAGCTTCCCAATGGTTTATTAACTCCCTGGTAAGCTTTGGGTCGTTGTTTAGGGCTGGAGTAAACTCATTTTTTCGAAGCGTAATCATGGGTTCCGGGGCGCGTGCCCCATCGGCTGCCGACTTGGAAAGTCTTTCGATCCCCTTTAAAAGGTTTTCTCGGACTTCATCCCGCATGGAGCGTATAGTTAATTGTAATTTCACCTCTCCCGGTATGATGTTGTGCTTGGTTCCACCATGAATCGAACCCACCGTTACCACGGCAGGGTCCAAAGGATTTGTCTCCCTGCTTACCAGGGTCTGCAAATCCATGATGATTTTGGCGGACAAAACAATCGGATCAACTGTGTTATGGGGAAATGCGCCGTGCCCACCTTTTCCCTTCACTGTGATATCCACGGAATCCACATTAGCAAAAGCAGGCCCTTCGCAAACCGCAATGGAACCAGATTCCTTGGTCGGGTCGCAATGCAGTGCCAAGCAATAATCAGGCTTGGGAAACCTTTTGAACAACCCATCTTCCAGCATGGCCCTGGCACCAACCCCGATTTCTTCGGCAGGTTGAGCCACAAAGAACAAAGTCCCAGACCATTTACTCTTGGTTTTTACCAAAAGCCTGGCTGTGCCAACCCAGCAAGTCATGTGCACATCGTGACCGCACGCATGCATTACTGGAGAAACCAGCCCGGAATCGATCCTAGCTGAAACCTTACTGGCAAAAGGAAGCCCGGTGTTTTCCAGAACCGGAAGGGCATCCATGTCCGTTCGAACAAGAATCGTGGGGCCGGTACCATTCCTTAGGATTCCCACAACCCCTGTGCCGCCAATCTTCTCATGAACCTCAAATCCCAATTCGGAAAGTTCTTTGGCCATCCTTTTCGCGGTCTGAAACTCCTGAAGGGACAGTTCTGGGTTTGCGTGAAGGTGCTTATACAAATCCAAAAGAGAGCCTGATTGATCCTTGAAATCGGAATGAATGTCAGGCTTGGCTTCCTGAAAACCGATAAAAGAGAATAGCGACCATAAAATCAACCCAAAACCTGCCATAGCATCCTCCCAGAATCCTTAAAAAGCCAAAGAGATCAGCCGAACCCTCGATTCGACTGATCAAGAATTCCATCAACAGGCAAACCTTTTACTTAACCTGCTCGAGCAAGTAGGTGCCTTTTTTATTGGAGGTGATAATGTCAGGTTTCCCATCACCATTGATATCCGCAATTGTAAATTGGGTACCAACTCCCGAATCATTATCAATTACAAAAGGCGAAAACGTCACGATCCCATCCGAACCCTTTTTGCCTTTCAGCAAATAAACACAAGGTGGCCAATTGGATCCTGGTTCCGACCTTCCATGGGAATACCATCGTTTGCCAGTAACAAGGTCCTTCACACCATCGCCATCCAAATCAAGATAATGGCAAGCGTGAGTTTCGGAAATTAGCTCTGGGAACAGCACTCTTGTATTGAATTCCGCCTCTTTGTTCTTTCCTGGCAACTGTTTGTGCCACCAAATACCAAATTTATGGGCCGATGTGCTTACAACATCGTTCAATCCATCCCCATCAAAATCATCCACATACATATCCGCACAGG
>JBEGQX010000020.1:0-11923 GCA_041180805.1 Planctomycetota bacterium | reverse complement strand
TCCCAAACATTATGAACCATTTGAGGTTGGTTTGAAGGCCGACAAGATTGTGAGCACATTCCCTGCCATTCCCACGGCAGTGGATGGCGTTCAAATTACCGCAGGCCTGGAGAATATTGCCAGTGTGCTTAACCGCGGTACGCTAGTGCGATCCCACCGTATGCCGGATTTGGGTTCCATTTTGCATTCCCGCCATCAGTTTCACTGGCATACGGGGTATGTTCCTCCACAAACAGTGGCAGCCCCCCACATTGGCGCTTGGATGGCGCGCTTTCTGGGGCCCCGTAACCCTGCGATTCCAGCTTTCATAAATATTGGCCAGCGGTTGGAAGGCCATGGTGAATCCGAGGAGCTAAAAGCTTTTACCACGGCTGGGTTTCTGGGGGCGGAATATGGCCCATTTAACATTCCATTCCCTGAGGAGGCGGCCAACTCGGTGCAACCCGCCAGGGGAGTTACACCTCAAAGGTTCGAATCACGCATGGCGCGCTGGCGTGAACTGGCCAAGAGCGGCCCCTTGGGTGAAAAAATGAGCGATTTTCATCGCGAATCCGTGGTCCGTTCCATGGAAAACGCCCACAGGTTGCTTAGTTCTCGTGACCGTGATGCCTTTGATATTCACAAAGAGCCCAAGGAAATTTATGACATCTACAACACCGGTAGATTTGGCCAGGGCTGCCTGCTTGCCAGACGACTTGCGGAAGCAGGTGCCCGTTACATCGAGGTTACCACGGAGTATGTACCTTTCCTTCATTGGGATACCCACGAAAATGGTCACACCACGGTTGAAAACCTGAAGAAGCAAATCGATAGACCCATAGCCCAGTTGATATTGGACTTGGAGAAGCGGGGCATGCTGGATCGCACGCTGGTGGTGCTTGCCACCGAATTCAGTCGCGACATGATGATAGAAGGGGTTCCGGGCAGTAATGCCAGGGATCAATCCCGCGCCAAGTCGGATGTTATGCTTGAATTGAAGCATTATGGTTTGCATCGTCATTTCACGGGTTCTTGCAGTGCATTACTGTTTGGGGGCGGGATCAAGGCTGGTCATGTGCACGGAGCCACCGCACCCGAAAGACCCTTGCTGGTAACCAAGGACCCTGTTTCGATTTCTGACATGCATGCCACCATCTTTACAGCCATGGGTATCTCACCCAAAGCTGGTTTGGATATTGAAAAGCGCCCGTTCTATGTCACCGAGGATGCCAAGGGCAGGGCGGTGGAAAAGATGTTTCAGCGATCTCTGTAGGTTGGGTATGTTCGAAATTTCAGTTACAGCATGTGTGGTTTTTTTGGCTGTGCAGGCCCAGCCAGCCGGGGCAACCATGTTGGAAAATCTGCTTGCCGAGTTCAGGCAATCAAGTGATCAGGATCGCAAGCTGGAAATCGTGATAGCGGTATCGAAGCACGGAAAGCCTGCCTTGGAATTTCTTCAGTCCCAGGGTTTGGGGCCCCCCTCCCCAATCCGTGACAAGGCTATCATCCTTTTGGGTGAGATGAACCCCCCTGCGTTAAATTCGCTGGTAAAAATTGCCACTGAAGGGCCCAAAGGTGCAAGGGTTCGTGCGCTTGAAACCCTTTCCAATCTGGGGGAGGGTGCCAAGGTTGTTCTTGATTCGATTATCCCATTATTGGTGCATGATGAACCCCAAACCAGGCTTCATGCCATACGGATGCTTGGTAATATTGGATCCAAGGGGTATCCTGCAATTCCCGCCTTGCTGGAGGTGATGCGTTTTGGCTCTGCCGAAGAATTTACCGAATCAAGGCTCGCCTTATTAAAGATAACTCACTTAACACTGACAATGACCTCTGATGTGAACCAAGTCATGATCAAGCATTACCTGGGGGAAATCAAAGATCCTCGCAAGGGTTTGGAAGAGCTTTCAAAATCCAAATCCCCATCCATTCGCAGAGAAGCGGTAGGGCAGGTGGCTAATTTTGGGCAGTCAGCCAAAGTCGCCATGCCAGTCCTGCAAAAGCTTTTGCAAGACAAGGACCCAGAAGTTTCTCAAGAAGCTTTTAAGGCTATCCAAAAGTTAATGTCTTGAAATCATTCAGGTGGAGTCTTTCCCAGAAATTAATTGGAGGGCGACTTCCTGAAAAAGGGATAGCTTGCCTTGCCAGCGGAACTCCCTTTGAATTCTGCTTTGCCCATTACTGCCAAGTTGCTGACGTAACGATTCATCCTTAAGAAGGTTTTCCAGCGAAGAGGCTAGTTCGCCGATGTTGTCGCAAGGGCAGATCAAGCCATCTTTCCGGTGCTGAACCAAACTTCCGGGGCCACCAGCCTTGTAAACCACGCATGGTTTGGCGTTGGCCCAAGCCTCCAATAGCACGATGCCGAAGGAATCGGATCGGCTGGGCAGTGCAAAGAAATCGATGCTGGCGAAGAAATCCTTTTTCTCATCGGGTGTAAGTGGTCCTGTGCGGATAACTTTATCCTTAAAGGGAAATTGTTCCCATGTTTTTTCAAACGATGGCATCGAAGGGCCGGCAAGCACCAGTTGAAAATCCATTCCCTGCTTCCAGAGGATTTCGCAGGCGGCTAATAAATCGGTGCTGCCCTTGTCCCAGCTAAGGTTCGCCAGATGGCCCAGTATGGGAACGTTCTTTCCACCCCAGCGGTCTTTTCCAGTAACCGGGTTGCCCCCGGTGCATTCATTCAGATCCACTCCCATTCCCTGTAAGTGAATTCGGGTGGTGGTAACTCCTAATTCTTCAACCGCCTGAAACTCCGCATGGGTCTGCACAAACACCGCATCAGCCTGCATTAATAGCTTTGTCAGTGCCGGGTGAGTGTAACCCCTGCGAACCTTGTTGCGTGGGTTATCGAGATTTCCCAAGTGGAGGAAGGGAGTGATCAATAATGGCACTTTTAGCTTTTTTGAAAGTCTTGCCGCCATCGAAATAGGAAACGCGTATGGGAAGCATCCTGTATGAATGGCATCGAATCTGAGCCGGGGCGTTGAACAAGCCCGCCACATTGGAGGCATGATGGGATTATGGCCGAAGCTGAGTGCCTGCCAGGATCGTATGGGAATTTTTGAAAGCATCCGAAATATCGGCCTTTGGAATGGTAGCTGTAACAGTTTGAAACGGCTTATTTCGATGCCATCTTCCACGGATGTTCCCGCAGTCAGGGTTTTTCCCTGCCTGGACCAGAAAGCCTCCAAGTCGAGGGCGTTGCTGGTCCAGACCGAAACCTGATGGCCATTTCCGGCAAGAAAATGGGCCAGCTTTTGAAAGTATTTCTCGGAGCCGCCCAGGGCCGGTGGGTAGCGTTGTACTATCTGAAGAATGTTCAATGTCCCGCTCTTTCCACCTACAGACCTCCTCTTGCTCAAGCGGTACGATACAATGCCTAGGTTGATAAGACAATTCCTGAAATGGTCCGGGAGTTACCGGGCAGGAGAATCTGGATGTTAGGAATTAGCAAACTGGCTTCATCGGTTCAACCCTCGGCAACCCTGGCTGCAGGCGCCAAGGCCCGTCAATTGCGTGCCCAGGGAGTTACGGTATTTGATTTCTCGCTGGGTGAACCAGACTTTCCAACCCCAGCGCATATTTGTGATGCTGCCCTGGCAGCCATGAAGTCGGGCCAAACCCATTACACACCCGCGCAGGGCACAGGAGAGCTTCGTAGCGCCGTTTCCCGCTGGTACAAGAAGTTTTATCAGTTGGAATGTACAGCCGATCAGGTAATCGTTTCCAATGGTGCAAAGCATTCTATTCATAACGCGCTTGCCACATTGGTTGGCCCTGGTGATGAGGTCATCATTCCAACCCCTTACTGGGTTAGTTATAGCGACTTGGTGTTGATGACTGGCGCAAAACCCGTGTTGATTCCAGGTTCCATGGCCAACGGTTTCAAAGTTTCCGCGGAACAGATCAAGTCGGCCATCACTTCCAATACCAAGCTTTTGCTATTAAATTCCCCCAGTAATCCGACCGGAGCGGTCTATTCCCGGAAGGAACTCGAGGCTATTGCAGATCTTGTGGTTGCCACGAAGATCGGTGTGATCAGTGATGAGATCTACGAACAATTAATTTATGGGGATGCTCAGCCGACTTGCTTTGCCACGCTAAGGCCGGAATTAAAGGATCTTGTCATCACGATCAGTGGTGTCAGCAAGACCTATGCCATGACTGGTTGGAGAATTGGCTGGGCCATTGGGCCGGACAAGGTAGTGAAGGCCATGGGTAATATCCAAAGTCAGGAAACAAGCAATCCTTGTAGTGTAAGCCAAGCCGCAGCGATAGCTGCTTTGGACGGGCCGCAGGAATGTGTCGCCGAGATGCGCAAGGAATTTCATGCACGAAGGGATTTGGTGTGCAAGAGGCTGGCCTCCATTCCTGGGATTCAGTGCCCGGTTCCTCCCGGGGCATTTTATGCATTCTTTGATGTGTCCAGTTTCTTTGGCAAATCATTTGGCGGCAAGAAAGTGACGGATTCCGCGTCATTTTGCCTTTTGGCATTGGAACAAGCCCATGTGAATCTGGTGCAGGGGTCAGCCTTCGGGGCGGAAGGTTTTGCAAGGCTTTCTTACGCCACCAGCACCGACATTTTGAACAAGGGCATTGACAAACTTCAGGAATGGCTGAAAACTGCTGTTTGATTCCAGATTCATTTTGATCTGAAGGGGGCTCTCATGGGTGTGCTTCTATTAAGGGAAGATGATGTTCGCAAGGTTCTTACCATGGAAATGGCCATGGAAGCAGTCGAGATCGGCCTGAAAAAGGTTGGTATCGATGAAGGCATGAACATTAACCGGGCCCGGGTGGTGACCGATCATGCTGTGCTACACACCATGGGCGCTTCCGCAAAGACCCTAGGCGGCATGGGTTCCAAAGTGTACGCAACCAGCCGCAGGGGAAACGCAACCTTCCTGTTCAGCCTGTTTGATGGAAAGACTGCCAATTTGCTTGCGCTGATACAGGCCGATTACATGGGGCAGGTGCGTACCGGTGCTGCTTCCGGCGTTGCCACCAAGTATCTGGCCAAACAAGATGCCAGCACGGTGGGTATTTTTGGCAGTGGCAAGCAGGCCAGAACCCAGGTGATAGCGGTTTGCAAGGTAAGGCCCATCAAGCGTGTGGAAGTTTTTAGCCCCAACGAAGAGCATCGCAAGGCGTTTGCCGCTGAAATGTCCGGGGTATGTGGCGTGGAGGTGGTTCCGGTGGCCACTGCCGATGAAGCCGCCGCCAACAAGGATATTCTGATTACCGCAACTTCTGCCAGGGATCCATTCTTCAAGGCTGAATGGTTGCGCGAAGGAATGCATGTGAATGCGATAGGCTCAAATTTCATGGGCAAAGCCGAGCTTTTCCCAGAAGCTGTAAAGAAGTTCTCGCGTATAGTTGTGGATAGCAAGGATCAATGCCGCATAGAGGCTGGTGACTTCCAGCAGGGCTTTGAAGATTCCTCACTTAAATGGGGAGAGGTTAGAGAGCTTGGGCCAATTATTGGCGGCCGTTATCCCGGCAGAACCGATGCCAACGAGATTACCCTGTTCAAGTCGCTTGGAATTGCCATTGAGGATCTGGCAGTGGGCTTGAAGGTCTTCCAAAAAGCTCAAGCTGAAGGCTTGGGGCAAAATATCGATTGGTAGGCAGAAATAATTCCAACAAAAAAAACCCGGGCATAACCCGGGGTTTTTGTTGTTGTTGCTTTACCACATGAACACACTGAGCAGGTTGGAATAATCATCACTCCAAACGCCTACATCTTTGCGAGCCTTCACGGGTGCCCATGGCGCATCCACGCCTCTTAGCACACCATTCAGCATAAGGCTAAAGCTACCGGGGCCAGGCCCTTGTTCCCAGGAAACTCCTGCGAGTTCCTTGAGAGGTGTTTCCCACTGCTTTCGAATGGGTTGCAGTTTTTCCACGGTAAGAAGCTTTTCCATGGCTTCATTGTTTCTAGCCAGAACCACCCAGGTGGATCGTGCCTTGCCCGGATCGGTTTCATCATCATCACTGAAATACATGGCTTTCAGGTTCTCAGCCTCCGCCAGATTGGCCAGCACCGGCCTCAGATCAAGGTAACGGTTCGAAATGTGGAAACATATCAGGCCATCCGGGGTGATTTTGGTGAGGTACATTTTCAGCGCCTCTACCGTAATCAGGTGGATGGGAATCGCATCCGAGCTGAAAGCATCCACCACCACGATCTTGTATTTTTCATCCTCGGAAAGCTGCTTGCGTTCCATGGTAAGACGGGCATCTCCCAAGACCAACTCCACATTTGCACCACGCTTTTTCGCGTCTTCCACAAAGGTGAAGTACTTGTCATTATCAAAGGAAATGCGTTTGACGATGGGATCTATATCGTAGAAGGTCACATGCTGACCCTTGTTGGCATAAGAAGCCATGGTGCCAGTGCCAAGTCCAATAAAGGCGCAATTGGGATATTTGCCATTTTTGTCCGGCACACTGTAAGCCGCCATTACCTGGCCGATGGGGCCGGTTTCATGGTAATAAGTCAGGGGGATGGAATGGCCATCCGGATCCAGAAACTGCTTGCCATGCAAAGTTGTGCCGTGGACAAGGCGTTGAAAGAAGCGGTCCCTTTCCACTTTCAATACGCCGAAGAAGCTTCTTTCCTGGTAGGAAACCGAGGAATCCAGCAGGGTGTTAAACCCCGTGGCCAGAATGATGGCACCCACGCTTAGCCCAAACCTGAACGAGCGTTCCACAAAGGTATAGCAAAGTACCGTGGGAACCCCATAGGTAAGTATGGCAAGAGTTTGCGCTGGTTTCAGCCTTACCAGGTCTGCCAGACTTTTCACCCGAACCCAAAGTGTATCGCTGAACAACCCCCAGATCAGGCCAATAGTCAGGTAGCAAAGGGTTAACGGAAGAACAATGTCCAGGGCTCTCTCGAGGCGGTTTTCTTTCTGCTTTAAAATGTAGTAGAAACCAAAAGCCAGAAAGATGGCAAGAATGCTAGCATGCCAGTACCAGTGATGGTTGGCCTTCAGAAGTTCGAAATCCAAATCCTTGTCCTTGGTGCGAAGGTAGATAAGGACCGTGCCACCCACCAGAAAAAGCAAAGCAAGTGAAAGATCTGCGTAATTGTTCCACTTGTTGGGCTTTGCCTTGAACATGGCAGGAAGCATAAAACAGGCCAGCATGAGGATCAGTTGGTATTCCACAATGCCATAGAACACGATGGGGGCCAAAAGGCCATTGAACAGGCCACCAACCACACCACCAAACGACATCCACAGGAAGTATTCGGTAAGGTACTTGGTGGAAGGGCGGTCCTTGGCCAGTTCTCCGTGGCAAACCATGGCTACCACGAAAAGGCACGCCAGATGAATCGCAACTGTCCAGTAAACTTTCGGTGGGCGTATGTCTGAAAGCATCATGAACACCAAAAGCAGCACCAGCATCGGCATGGCCATGACCATGCTGGTTTGCACCCACGATGGAACCCGCGCAAACACAATGATGAAACTGAGAAGGTATAGGCCCAGTGGCAATACCCAAAGAAGGGGAATAGCTGCGATGTCCGTGGTCATGTAGGTAGTTGCGCCAAGCATAAGGCTGGAGGGCACCGCACCCAGTAAAACCCACCAGCTTCTGCGTTTCCAGTCCACCACATCGGAAGACTCGGACGAGGAATTGGAATTACTGGTTTCCTGTGCCGGGCTTTTGCATTGGAACATAAGCCAGCCACAAAGCGCCGTGATTGCCATGAGTAGCCCGTATCCAATGACCCAGTATTTCCTCTGATCGGCCAGGATCATGTTGGGTTCCACAAAGGCGGGGTAACCCACCAAGGCTAGCATGCTACCGAGGTTGCTGGCGCCGTAAAGGAAGTAAGGATCCTTGGCTGCGGGATGGTCAGTGCTTGAAAACCACTTTTGAAGAATGGGAGCACTGCTGGAAACCACGAAGAATGGAATACCCACCGAGGTGAAAAGAAGCATCAAAAGGCCCGGAATGGGGTTTAATTCGCTGCCTTCAAGGAAGGTTCGGTTGATTCCAATGGGGAAAAACAGGATGGGTATCAGCATCACCCCCATGTGGACAATGGCTTGCTTCCGAACACCGAGAAGGGTGGTGCTGATGTGGGCATAGCCATAACCTGCCAGCAACAGCGCCTGGAAGAACACCATGCAGGTATTCCAAACCGCCGGGGTACCTCCGAGAAGTGGCAAAATCATCTTGCCAATCATGGGTTGGACAAGGAAAAGCAAAGTTGCGCTTGTGAAAAGGGTGAAGGAAAAAACACCCAGCATGGCAATTTGAAAAGGAGACAAGGCCCGTACTCCAGCAGGTAATTAATTTCAAAGAGTTATATTATCGACTCCATTTGAAGATGCTCGGAAGATTGGAATAATCATCGGTCCAAACCCCAAGCTTGGGGTTGGATTCCAGTGATCTCCAGCTTTCGACCCATTCTTCGCTGTCGGTCTTCAATTCCGCCTTCAGAGTGGGAAGCACGCCAAAATCCTCGGTTTTTCGTGCCATGACCACCCAGTTGGTTCCATATTTGTCAATTTCCCGAATCTCGTACCCACCCTGAATCATGCCGACGATTCCCCGATCAATCGTCATGTTGCCCAGCACATGCTCGAAATTCAGATAACGGTTGGCAATATTGATGACAATAATACCCCCAGGTGCAAGCTTTTTCAGGTAGATGTCAAAAGCTTCTCGGGTAAGCAGATGCACGGGTACGGAATCCGAAGAGAAGGCGTCCATGAAAATCATGTCGTAAGTGGAATCTGGCGCATTCAGGAACTTTAGTCTGCCATCCCCCAGATGAACCTGAACATCCACGCCACGGTCTTTGGCATCCTGGATGAAGGAGAAATAGTCTTTGCTATCAATCGAGGTGTGAACCACGGCGGGGTCTATCTCGTACATGGTTAGCTTCCAGCCTTTTTCCGCATAAGCCGCCAGGGTGCCTGTTCCAACCCCCAGCACGCCCATGTGAACCGGTTTGCCATCAGCTTTCTTTTTGACGGCCTCGAACAACTGGCCTATTGCGCCAAGTTTGTGGAAGTAGGTGAGAGTGTCACGCTTGCGGTCGGCAGGTTCGACACACTGCATACCATGGTTGGTGGTGCCATGGTACATGGTGTGAAAGATTTCCCCTGTTGCGGGGCTTTCATACTTTTGAATGGTGAAGCAACCAAAAAAGTTGCGTTCCTCAAACAGGAGATTGCTTCTGTCGTTGCAACCCCGGGCAATCATACGGGCAACCGGGCGGGTGAATTCGGGGGTTTGGTTGACAAACTCCAACGCCTTTTCACGGTCCACACAATTTTGCACAACCGACATCAACACTGCGAATATGCCGAAGAGGAAACCTGCCAGTCGAAGCGGTGGCCCTAGATAGCGCAGGAAACCGGGCAGATTGAAACCTGGCACCAGGATCAATGCGAACGCCGCGATCATGGGGTATTCGAGAATTCGTTTAAATAATACCGGTGCGAAAAGGGCATTGAACATACCGCCCAGCACACCGCCCAATGACATCCAAAGGTAGAATTCGGTAAGGAACGATGCGGAAGGTCTGGTCCTTGCCATTTCACCATGGCAAAGCATGGCGGTGGTAAATAACAATGCCAGGTGCAGCCCGATGATTTCGTATTCCCGCAATTCCAAGTTGTTTTTGACCTGATATTGAAACAATGCAAAGCAGAGTAGGACTGGCATTAACAAAAACATGCCGAGGCGGATGCGATTATGGCAGCGGAAAAATATTCCAACGAAAAGGAAGAGCAGCAAGCCATAAAGGACTTGGAAAGACGAAAGGGTGGAATCTTTCTTCAAAGACTGCCCTATTTCTTCCAGCCAGCCCAGCAGGCCATCCAAATCAAATCCTGGAAATGCCGGTATATCCAGGCTTCGTAACAAAAAGAAGGTGGGTGCCAGCAATGCCACGCAAAGATAGACCGGGGCTGGTATCTGCGAGAAAACAAGAATGAAGCTAAGGATGTACAATCCCAGGGGCAAAATCCAAAGCAGTGGAATGGCCGCGATATCGGTCGTTAGGTAAGTGGTTGTTCCCAACATCATGCTGGAGGGGATAAATGCCAGCAATACCCATCGTAAACGAGTCCAATTGCCCGGAGCGGGATCGTTCGTTGAAGGATTGTTGGTGGTTTCGATGGTTGAAAGTGCGGAGCGAACTTTGGTTCCACATAGGAATGTAAGACCAACCAATAAGGCATACCCAACCACCCAAAAGATAACCTGGGATGTAACACCAATTCTGGGTTCAATGAGAAACGGGTAAGCAACTAACGCAAGAACGCTGCCAAGATTACTGGCCCCGTAAAGAAAGTAGGGATCTTTGGCATCTGGGTGATCTGAAGATGAGAACCATTTTTGCAGTAGTGGCGCGCTTGTGGATACCGCAAAGAAAGGCAGACCTGCCACCAAAGTCAGCACCAGTAAAAGCCATGGGGCGGGGTTCATGGAAGTTGGTGGCGGGAGAATTGTTTTTGCAAGGATACCCGCATCGAACCGCATAAAAAGCAGCGGCAAAAAGGCCACTCCCAGAAGTATCATGTGAATTTTCATTTGCTGGGCAATCTTCCTGCTGGTTGTAAGCCAGTGGGCATAGGCATAGCCACCCAGAAGCGCTGCTTGGAAGAAAACCATGCAGGTATTCCAAACGGAAGGTGTGCCTCCCAGGTAAGGCAGAAGAATCTTGCCCACCATGGGTTGCACCAAAAATAGAAGGCTTGCGCTGCTAAAAAGTGTGAACGCAAACAGAATGGTCATCTGAAATGCCAAGGAAGCCTCTCCCCTATTGTTCATACCTGACGGTGTCGTACCGTTGCAAATTTGGGAGAAACCCACCCAACAAGCCACCTGATTCCCTGGTGACAGGCGATTCGATCATACCAGAGCAAATTGGCTATCGCAAAGAAACAAAGAGGTTGATCTTTAAGAATTTGGGAAGACAATGTCAAAATATGCATCCTGTTCAAGAACCCCGCAGGATGCAAATGCTCATTCTCTTCTCATGATATTTAGATTTATTTGGGGTTTGTAAAGGGTTGAATGATGGCTCCCCCTCGTATTCTTGCAATTGGCGCGCATCCGGATGATGTGGATTTAAAAGTTGGCGGTACTTCTGCGCTTTGGCGTAAAGCCGGGGCTGAGGTTCTTTTGGTAAGTGTTACCGATGGTGGTGCAGGCCATCAATCCATGAAGGGCAGGGAACTTGCGGATCGTCGCAAGGCAGAGGCCCATGCTGCTGGCAAGGTGATAGGCACGGAATACCGGATTTTAGGTTTTCCTGATGGCGGGCTTTTACCCACCATGGAGGGAAGGCATGCCATCCTTCGTTTGATAAGGTCTTTTAAACCCGACTTGGTACTTACCCATAGACCCAATGATTATCATCCAGATCACCGCTATACCTCTCAATTGGTGCAGGATGCAGCTTACATGGTGACGGTCCCGGCGGTTTGTCCGGATGTTCCCCACCTGAATTACAACCCTGTTTTTGGCTACTTTTGTGATGATTTCAAAAAGCCAGTGGCTTTTCAGGCTGATGTGGTTGTGAATATCGAACCTGTTTTTGAAAAAGTGATGAGCATGCTGGACAGCCATGTATCCCAATTTTATGAATGGCTGCCTTACAACAATGTTTTTGTGGGTAACATTCCAAAAGATTGTTCGGATCGAAAAGCTTGGCTGGAAGGTTGGATGCGGCAATGGATCGGGCCGATCGCCAACAGGTTTCGAGATTTATTGATCCAGACTTATGGTCCCGAGGTGGGGGCCAGTGTGCAATTGGCAGAGGCTTTTGAAATATCGGAATATGGCGGAAAGCTCGACGATCAAAAAATGGCACATCTGTTTCCATTTTTGCCTTCCAGTAAAAATCAGGCAGCCAAAGTTCCTGATACCGATTGGGTAGATGTCCGGGACGATGAATAGCAGC
>JBEGQX010000019.1:0-14672 GCA_041180805.1 Planctomycetota bacterium | reverse complement strand
TGTTGTTTTATTTGGTTGGTACGACACTACCTCTGCTGCCACAATTTGAAACTTTCAAAAGAATGGGGGTGATATTCATCCCAAATTTTGTGCTATTTATTTATGCCATGGTTGTTTTTGGAAAAATTCAGAAAAATCAGTCGGTAATTCCCCCAAGTTGAGCTGTTTCAAAAAACCTAAAGATGCTGTTTTTGCTTGGGATTAATTGAAGGTATAATCTCTGCTGAGAATTAATGGAGGCTTTCATGAAAATCGATCGTATTGGAGTGTGTAGTTGGTCTTTGCAGGTAAAAAATATCCCGGAACTTTCCAAGTTTACGGAAAAACTCGGTGTTTCTAATGTGCAAATTGCTTGTGGAGATCCTCATCATGCTTCTTGGGATGAGGGTGAAAAAATGCCCTCTGTTGCAAAATCTGCCTCGTTTAAAATAACCGGTTCCATGCTTGGATTTCCTGGTGAAGATTACACAACTCCAAAAACCATTGAACTTACAGGCGGTTTTGGTGATCCGGCAACCCGAAAAGAGCGAATCGAAAGATTTCAATGGGCTGCCAAAAGATCCATTGAATTGGGCACAAAAGATATCATGCTTCATGCGGGATTTATTCCTCCTCTTGGAAATCCAGAAAGAAAATCTTTTCTAGATACCTTGAAACAAGTAAGTGCGATTGCCAAAAGGCATGATATCAATGTCTCTTTTGAAACTGGGCAGGAGTCGGCTGAACTTCTGTTAAAGACATTGGAAGATCTTTCCGAAACGAATCTTTTTGTGAATTTTGATCCCGCAAACATGCTTTTGTACGATCAGGGTGACCCCATTGAGGCAGTTGAAATATTGGGAAAATATATTCGAAGCGTGCACTTGAAGGATGCAATCAGGCCTAATTCCAAGGGAGAGTGGGGGCAAGAGGTTCCGCTTGGAAAAGGACAAGTTGATTTTCCCCGATTTTTGAAGACCCTTAACAAAGTTGGGTTTAATGGTCCTTTGAATATCGAAAGAGAAGTTGGAAATCAAAAAGAAAGATTCGACGATATTTTGCATGCGGTAAACTTTCTTTCCTCGATTGATGTTTAAAAATGCCATTTATTGAAACCAGAAACCTTTCCAAGACTTTTCAGGTTTTGGAAAAGAAGTCCGGCTTGTTGGCTTCTGTAAGTGGTTTGTTTAGCCGAAAATACAAATCCATTAGTGCTGTGGAAGATGTTTCGTTTTCCGTGGAGGAAGGGGAAATCGTAGGCTTTCTTGGACCAAATGGTGCTGGAAAGACCACCACTCTTAAAATGCTTTCAGGGTTACTGTATCCTTCTGCTGGCATCGCCCGGGTGATGGGTTATGTTCCATGGGAAAGATCCGTTGAATTTCGAAAATCTTTTTCGCTTGTCATGGGGCAAAAAAACCAATTATGGTGGGATTTGCCAGCCGCTGATTCTTTTGAATTACACAAGGAAATATACGCTCTTGATGAGCAGGAGTTTAGGAAAACCATTCATGAACTAACGAACCTTTTTGACGTTGAAAGGTTGATGTTTAAACCTGTCCGGGAATTATCCCTGGGCGAAAGAATGAAATTTGAGCTTATAGCTTCTCTTTTACACAAACCCAGGTTGTTGCTCTTGGATGAACCTACGATCGGGTTGGATGTTGTGGCCCAATCCGCAATCCATCGTTGTCTGGCAGAGTACAATCGAAGTAGAAAAACTACCATATTGCTCACCAGTCACTACATGCGTGATGTGGAAAGTTTGTGTTCTAGGATTCTTGTGATTTCAGGTGGCAAATTAATCTACGGGGGAGATATCAAAGGCTTAAAGGAGAGGTTCAATACCAATAAAATTCTCAAAATTCAGTTCCTTAATCAGGTTCCAGAAACCATGAAGTTAGATTTACCAGGGGCCTTGATTAAGGATGGCGTTTTGGTCTGCAATGTACGAAAAGAGGACGTCCCAAGAGTAATGGGAATGGTCGCGCAATGTGAAGATGTTGTGGATATTGTTATCGAAGAACCTCCTCTGGAAGAGGTCATTGAGAAACTTTTTCAGGAACATAAATCGGAAAAATGATTGCCATGCGCAAATACTGGAATATAGGCAAGCTCGCACTTAAAGAACGTTTGACCTATCGTGGCGATTTTTTATTCAGCACTATACTACGTTTTCTTCCAATGGTGACTTCCATATTGTTGTGGAGAGCCGTTTATGAATCATCCGAACAGTCCGAATTGTCGGGATTCAGTTTCAAGCAATTGATATCCTACTTGCTGCTTGTACATGTCAGTCGAATGTTTTCCAGTATGCCTGGTCTGGCAAGCAATCTCGCCAGAGATATTCGTGAAGGGGTTATAAAAAGGTTTCTTATTCAACCCGTGGACATGATTGGTTATTTGATTTCCTACAGGGTTGCGCACAAGATTGCATACATATCCACCTCCATTTTGCCGTATGGATTATTGTTTGGATCCTGCTGGAGTTTTTTTGATACCTTTCCAAGTTTTAAAGGTATGTTGTGTTTCCCCATCTCCCTGATGATTGGTTTTCTGATTGGTTTTTATTTTGAGGCATTCCTTGGGATTTTGGGGTTCTGGTTTCTGGAAGTGACATCACTTTTATATGTTGTAACCACCCTTAGTTTCTTTTTGTCCGGCCATTTAATTCCATTGGATTTATTAGATTCCAGTCCGCTGTTTTCGGTGCTTAAACATATGCCGTTCGCATACCTTGCATATTTTCCCGCTGCCATTTTTCTGCAAAAAGTTCATGACGATGAACTGATTTTAAGATTGGTGATTGGTTTGGGGTGGGCCCTATTCTTTTATTTGCTTTGCAGGATATTTCTAGCTTTGGGCCTGAAAAAATATAGCGCTTACGGTGCATGACTTATGGGAAGACATTTAAGACTTTTGGGTTCGTTTGCCAAAATGAGTCTCCAGGGTGAAATGGCTTTCAGGGGAAACTTTCTTTTGAAGGTTCTGGTCGAACTTATTTGGTTGGGAATATTGCTGCTATTTTTTAAAACCATTTTTTCCAAAAGTTCCAGTGTTGCATCGTGGAGTGAATACGAGTATTTGTTTTTTGTGGGTGCTTATTACGCTTTGGAAGGTTTTGTTGAAACTTTTTTTCTGGAAAACTGCGTTGAGTTTTCAGAGCTGGTGCGCTCGGGGAATCTCGACTTTTTTCTCCTTAAGCCAATTGATCCGCAGTTTTACCTAACTTTGAGAAAAGTTGATTGGTCCACAGTTCCCAAAATATTTCTGGGTGCCGGGATGGTCTGGTTGGCTATGATTGATCTTGGCAAGGTTGTGTCCCTTGGGACATGGTTTTTTTTTATCGTTTTGTTCTTATGTGGATGCATTCTGGCATACAGTTTTTTGATTATGTTAACTTCCCTTGGGGTTTGGATGGTTCGTAACCAAAGCCTCATGGAAGTATGGTGGTTGTTTAGCAATTTGATGAGATATCCCAGGGAAATTTACAATACTCCATGGGCTTTCCCAATTCGTATGGTATTTGGCTTTATGATTCCCGCCCTTTTGGCAATAAGCATCCCCGCGGAGTTTGTCCTTAAAAAAATTGATGTTTACACGACCATCCATATGGTTATTTCAACGATTGTTTTCTTTTGTTTAAGTAGGTGGTTTTTTAATTATTCTCTAAGGCATTACCGAAGTGCTAGTAGCTGAGATTACGAACCTTGAATCACAACAGAATCCCAGTGAAGCACATAATTATGATTTCCAATGGTTAGTTCATCCCCCGGAGCAACTAACCCTTCCGGAACTTTTTGGCCATTAATCTTTATGCCATTGGTGCTTCCAAGATCGCGAACAAGCAATTTGCCGTTCATTAAAGCAATACAGCAATGCTTTCGGGAAATTTTAGGCGATTCAATTTGAATATCACATTCTTCACTACGACCAATCAAAATCACCACTTTGTCTAAAGTAAAGCTTGGCCCATCGGAAAGTGCTACTAATTGCGCGGACATGAAAAACGCCATTTAGGAAAGGATATACAATTATATCATGTCCAACGAAGCCGGCAAACAGAATAAGCCTTCTTAAATAATATTGGGGATAATCGATCCTAAAGTCTTTCTTGTAATGGTCTTACATCAAAATCCTTTTCGCGCAATGCTTGGCAGGCATCAATGGCTGCTTGGGCCGCCGCCATAGTGGTAATGCTGGTAACCCCATGCGAAACAGCCGCTGAACGAATTTTTCCTTCGTCTGTTCTGGAACCTCTCCCAACGGGGGTATTAATGATAAGCGAAACTTGACCGTTTTTCATCAAGTCGATCAGATTCGGCCTGCCTTCCTGAAGTTTTAAAACTTCGGTAACTTGAATTTCATGCTTTCTTAGAATCGCTGCAGTTCCACGGGTTGCAAGGATTTCATAACCCATTTTGAATAATTTCAGTGCTATGTGCGCAATATCATCCTTGTCTCTGTCAGCCACTGATATGAATACCTTACCTTTAAGGGGCAGTGAACTGTTTGCACCCATTTGGCTTTTTGCAAATGCTATGGGGAAAGAATCATCGATGCCCATCACTTCGCCCGTGGACCTCATTTCTGGGCCAAGAATGATATCAACGCCTGGGAATTTGTTGAAAGGAAATACACTTTCTTTGACAGAGTAATGCTTAGGGGTTATTTCCGTTGTAAAGCCAAGGTTCTTTAGTTTCTTGCCAACCATTACCAAGGAAGCAAGCTTGGCAAGGGGCTTTCCAATTGCCTTTGAAACGAATGGCACGGTTCTGCTTGCCCTTGGATTTACCTCTAATACATGGATTTCAATACCTGTTCCTGAACCGTCTTTTATCGCAGGAATAAGCTTTGGGTTATTGCCAGAGCCGCCTTTGTGATCGATTTTCAGCCCGGTAATTGCAAATTGGACATTCATCAACCCGCGGACTTTTAGCTCTATCGCCAGTGCCTTGGTTTGCCTTTTTATTTCCTCGACCACCTCGTTTGGCAAGCTGTGCGGCGGCAGGACACTTGCAGAATCACCGGAATGAATTCCAGCTTCCTCAATATGCTGCATTACACCGCCCACAACTGTGGTTTCACCATCGCAAATGCAATCCACATCCGCTTCAATGGCAGATTCAAGAAATTTGTCCAGAAGGATTGGTTTACCAGGAGATACTTCCAAGGCTTTGGATACATATTTAACCAAAGCTGTTTCGTCATAAACAATTTCCATGCCCCGGCCACCCAAAACATAACTTGGCCTAACAAGGATTGGGTATCCAACTTTCCGAGCAACATGGATAGCCTGTTGGAGGTCAGTTGCAGTCCCATTGGGGGGTTGGGTAAGCCCAAGGCGTTGAACAAGATCTTGAAAGCGCTCACGATCCTCGGCGATATCAATACTGTCAACGCTAGTTCCAATGATGGGTGCGCCCGCAGTTTCAAGTGCACGCGCAAGGTTTAGCGGCGTTTGTCCACCAAATTGAACGATCAATCCCTTGGGGTTCATTTTCTCGCAGATATTGAGTACATCTTCCGCAGTCAGAGGTTCAAAAAACAAATGATGGCTGGTGTCATAATCCGTAGATACCGTTTCTGGATTTGAATTCACCATGATGGTTTCGTAGTTTGCATCGCGGAGCGCAAATGCGGCATGACAGCAGCAGTAATCGAACTCAATTCCCTGGCCAATTCTGTTAGGGCCCCCACCCAGGATCATGATTCGTTCTTTTCCGGACGGAGGAATTGTTTCATCATCGCTGGCTGCGGTGCCCCCTTGCAATACATTTGCTACCGGGGATTCATAAGAGGAATAATAATATGGAGTAAAGGCTTCAAATTCGGCAGCACATGTGTCAACCCTCTTGAAAACCGGAACTACTCCAAGCGATTTGCGATATCGCCTGATTTCCATTTCGCTGACATTCCAAATATGAGCAAGTTGCCTGTCGGAAAATCCAAATTGCTTCGCCTCTAGCATCAAGGCATAATCCGCCTCAGCATGATTTTTAATTTCACGAAGCTTTTTCTCTTGCTTGATAATGTCCACGAGGTTGTTCAGGAACCAGAAATCTATCTTGGTGCGGTCGTGGATTTCTTCAATGGTCATTCCGTCAAGGTACGCATATCTCAGATACCACATTCTGTCTGCATTGGGGGTGGAAATCTTGGATACAATTTCTTCCCTGCTGGGTTGGAGGTCAGTACCCCAAAGATCATTCCTGTCACAACCAAGGCCAAATCTGCCAGTTTCCAACCCCCGGAGGGCTTTCTGTAAAGATTCTTTAAAGGTGCGGCCAATTGCCATGGTTTCGCCAACAGATTTCATCTGAGTGGTAAGCGTGGCATTGGCATCAGGGAATTTTTCAAAAGCCCAGCGTGGAATTTTCGTAACCACGTAGTCAATAGTGGGCTCGAAGCAAGCAGGGGTTTCCCTGGTAATGTCATTTTTAAGTTCATCAAGCCTGTAACCCACGGCAAGCTTGGCGGCAATTTTGGCTATAGGGAACCCGGTTGCCTTGGAAGCCAATGCACTCGATCGAGAAACCCGGGGGTTCATCTCAATCACCACCATATCACCATTGGCAGGGTTGATGCCGAATTGAATGTTGCTACCGCCCGTGTCCACGCCAATTTCCCTGATGATTTTAAGGGCGGCATCGCGCATACGCTGGTATTCTTTGTCAGTCAGTGTCTGGGCCGGGGCCACAGTAATGCTGTCGCCGGTATGAACACCCATCGGATCAAAATTTTCAATGCTGCAAATTATCACCACATTGTCAGCACTGTCTCGCATAACCTCGAGCTCGAATTCTTTCCAACCAATCACCGACTGCTCGATAAGGACCTCTCCGACCGGACTAAGTTCCAGACCTCGGGAAATAAGCTCGTTAAATTCCTCTTTGTTGTAAGCGATACCGCCACCAGTGCCACCCATGGTAAAGCTTGGCCTCGAAACACACGGCAAGCCAACCCTATCGCGGATTTCCTGGGCCTCGGTCATGTTTTTTGCAACGCCACTGGCCGGAAGTTGCATGCCAATCTTGAGCATGGCCTTCTTGAATAAATCCCTGTCTTCGGCCTTTGCAATTGCGGTGGGGTTTGCCCCAATCATCTCAACATTATGCTTTTTAAGGACCCCATTCTTATGCAAAGCCATGGCGGCATTAAGGGCGGTTTGGCCGCCAAGAGTGGGAAGAATCGCGTCAGGTTTTTCCTTTTCAATAATCTTGGCTATGATTTCCCATTGAATGGGTTCGATGTAGGTTCGATCTGCGATTTCAGGGTCTGTCATAATGGTCGCAGGATTGGAATTGACCAATATAACCTTATAGCCTTCTTCTCGAAGTGCCTTGCAGGCCTGAGTTCCGCTATAATCAAATTCGCATGCCTGACCAATGATGATTGGACCAGAACCAATTAGAAGTATTTTCTTTAAGTCTGTTCTTTTTGGCATCGCTGTTTTAGCCCCAAAAGTTCATCCTGATAGCTATTTCCAAAACGATCTATGCAATCAAACATCTTAGCCAGTTGGGGTTTGATTCCAAGATTTGACTTGGGATTATTGCTTTGTTTTGGGCAATGCTTGATAATTTGCAAGGAATTTTCTTGTCTTCCAAGAGGATATTGTTTTGGTTTTTGAATTTGAAAAAAGCGCTATCCTTCCGGAGGGTTTTAGCCCGGTAATCGGGGTTATTCCCAAGGCCGGTCGTAAGGCTTTGAAAGATGAGGTTTCAAAGGGTGTTCCTTCTGAGCCAGGCATCTATGTTCTGGTGGATTCCCAAGGTTTGATTTTTTATGTGGGAAAAGCAAAATCTCTTCGCAATCGATTGCTGGTCTATTGCAGGAAAAAAACCGGTAAAGAAAAAAGGCTTTTAAAAGCAACGTCGCAACTCTATTGGCAAACGTGCCCGACAGAATTTCATGCGATTTTAAGGGAAATGGAGGCAATAAACCTCTACTTGCCAAGGTCTAATGTGCTTGGAGTTGGTAAAAGGATTAAGCCGTGTTATTTAGTGGTTACCTCTGGGGAGGCGCCAAGGCTAAAAGTTTCTTATTCAGAATCCCGAAATTGTTTGGTGTGTCTTGGGCCTTTTTTTAAAAATGATTACCTCCGCAAGGCCATTGAAATCTTGCAGGATGTTTTTTTGCTAAGAGATTGTCCCGACAGGGCAAATTGGTCATTTTTAACCAACTTGCAGCTGGTTTCCAGCAATAAACAATTTGATTGCATCAGGTATGATCTTGGAAAGTGTGCTGGGCCTTGTGCGTATGGTTCAACAAAGGAGGTTTATCTGGAAAATGTGAACCGGTTAGTGGATTTTTTGGTCAATAAGAATTTTTCATGCATTAAAGACTTAAAAAGGAAAATGGTTTTAGCCTCTTCTTCCATGAAGTACGAAAAAGCAGGAAGTATTCAAAAGCAGATTGAGGAGCTTAGGGGGTTTGGTAGGTTTCTAAAAAAGCAGCCATTAAAGGTACCCGATATGGTGGTTGTTCAACCATACGGGCAGAAAGAAGTTGTTGCCAGTTGGATAATTGGTGGCCGCTTGAATAAATCGAAAATCATTCCGAAATCGTTATCGGCGCATTTATCTGGTGAAAATGAAAGCCTAAATATAGTTCAAAACCCCACTAAACGAATGTATTACAGGTACGAAAGAGCATTAATTAGTAAGTGGATAGGTAGAAATAAAGGGAATGCACAGTATCAATTTGTTTTGTTGTAAATCGTTAAATATTAACAGGTTTATCCTTTCTTACATTGGTATTGCGGTAAATCACCATATTTGTATACACGGCAAAAGTTCTTTAAATGGAGACGCTTATGAGATCAGCGTTAATAGTTGCAGTTGCATGTGTTTGTATCAGTTTTTCTGCGGGTTGCAGGCATCATGATCACCATGATTATCCGCCTCCCCCTCCAAATTATTATGGTTATTCCCAGCCGAATTATTGCGTCCCTCAGAATTGCGTCCCCACTCAATCGGCAGGATATGCCCCCCAGTCGGGTACATGGGCTCAGCCTCGGTCTAATTGTGCGTGCCCATAATAGCATGAAAATATTGCTCTTTAAGACGGTTTCCATGTATCATCCAGCATGGTAGTAAGATTGAATAACATGGAGTGTTAGATGATACGAATTGCTCTGACATTGAGTTTGTTTGTGTTTGTATGTGCAATTGTTAACGCACAGGGGCAGCTTTCAAAAGATTTACAGGAACTTAACCAGATTACTGGTGAGGTGGCGGTAAAAAATAAAATCCGAACCTTGATTTCAAAAGATGCAGTTGCCAAAGAGGTGGTTCTCAAAGGTAAAGACGCATTGGAAAAAAAGCAGGGAAGTTTAAACGGTAACGGATTGTGGATTCTTGCCAGGGTAGCCCAGGAAATAAAAGATTATTCATCTGCTGAAGTTTTTTATGGGGCCTACATAAAAGAAGCCATGGCTTTGGGAAGTGGACAGAAAATCTCTTCTGGTTATGGTGCTCTGATACAAATACTTTTTGATACCAAAAAGTACCAGGAATGTGAAAAAGCCTGCAATGATTTCCTTGATATAACCTTGGAAGATGAAGCATCGTTTATGGCAGTGCTTCGGCTTAAGCCAGTGGTATTCAGGCGATTGGTTTTGTGCCAATCCAAGCTTGGGCAGGCAGACAAGGGGCTCGAAAAAGTAGACAAGTTAATCAAGGATCAGCCTGACAATTGGTTGAATCTTGAGCTTAAAGGGCGCATTTTGCGGGAGATTGGCAGGGCTGAAGATGCGGAAAAAACCTATGAAGCCCTTATCGAGAAAATTAAAACAGACAAAAGGCTTGGGAAAGAAGAAAAGGAAGACTTTGTCGAAGAAGTAAATTATACTCTGAGCAATGTTTACATCGACTTGAAGAAGGTGAATAAAGCGACTGAAGTATTGGAAAAATTGTTGGAAAAGAATCCTGATAATCCCACATATTTAAATGATCTTGGTTATGTGCTGGCAGATAACAATTTGCGACTTGAAGATGCCGAAAAAATGGTGAAAAAAGCGATTGAACTGGAAAGGAAGCAGCGCAAAAAAATAAAAGGTTTAAAACCTGACGACGACAGGGATAATTCCGCATACCTGGATAGTTTGGCTTGGGTTTATTTCAAACAGAAAAAATTCGAGGAAGCCAAAAAGCTTCTGCTTGAGGCGGTAAAGGATGAAGAAGGTCGTCATATTGAGATACTTGATCACCTTGCTGATGTTCATGAGGCATTGGGTGAAAAGCAAAATGCCCTCAAGGTTTGGAAGGAAGGATTGGAAGTGGTAACTCCATCCAAACGTGATCAGGATAAAAAGTCAGAAGTGGAGAAGAAAATCAAGAGATTGACAGGACAGTGAGATTTAAATTTTTTTTAAAGTTCAGTGGTGATATTTTTTTGAAGGGGTCGAAGTGAATTCCCCCTTCCAAGTCTTTTTTGATATCACACTTCCAAACGCCTCCACTTGGTTTTATTTTTCTCTTATTCTGTCCTGTGCTTTCTTTCTTAAATTTAATCGCTTAATAAGTTTTAGAAGCCTGGATGTTTTTGCCATTTATCTTTTTATGCCGGGTTTGCTTCTGCTTCTTGAAGGAAGCACGGATCCGCGGGTTTGCTATTCTTGGTTGATGATTGCTTCCCTTTACTGGTTGGTTCGTTGTCTTTTGGATTTGATTTTGGAAAGGCGCCCGGCTTTCAAGCCTAATCTTAATGTTCCTGGAATGCTTTGGATGGCGATGGCCTTGTACGTAAGTTTGGTTGCAGTAGCTATCAGGGAACCGCAGGTTTCCGACCAAAAACAATTACGATCGCAAACGCCCATAGATAAAGTGCGGGAGCATGGTGAAAAGATGATCGAGGTTCGTAGCGGTGCAAATCTTGATGTTTCTGTTTTGAGATTGTGGATGGAAAGGGGTTTGTTCCTTTTTTGTCATTTGGTTATTTCAGTGGCTTTGGTGCTAATATGCTGGAAACATTACGGAGACTATCATCTGGGATTTGCGGCGGTTACTTTGTTCTTTTTACTTCCATATTCTTATCTGTTAATGCCTTATGCCGGTTTGAAATTTGGAAGATGGGATCATTCTTGGTTGATGACGCTTCTTTTATGGGCTTTGGTGTTTTACCAGAAGCCGAAGGTTTCTGGCGGCCTAATGGGAATTTTGTTTGGAAGTTTGGTTTTTCCAATAGTTTTGTTGCCTTTATGGATTTCTTTTTATCGCGGCAGAGGGGTGATCGCTTTTGTAGCTTCGGCCCTGGTTGGTTTTGTGGCTAGCTTGGCGATTGTCTTTCTTGCCTATGAAGGTAATGCAAATGCGTTGATTTCAACTTGGATTGTTTCTGACTGGTTGCCTTGGCGAGAGCCTATGGCGGATACCCAGAGTTTTTGGCATGGAATCCATTGGGCTTACAGGCTGCCGGTGTCCCTGGTTTTTCTTGTCTTTTCGATTTCAGTTTTCTTTTGGCCTTTTCCAAAATCATTTAGCCATCTTGTGGCCCTAAGCGCTGCGCTTTTAATTGGTATCCAGTTTTGGTATGCAAACCATGGTGGAATGTATATTCTTTGGTACCTGCCACTTTTAATGATTGTTATTTTCAGGCCAAGTTTTGTCGTTCCCGAAAAAAATATAGCTCAGGGGTAAGGGGTTCGTAAATTGATAGCAGGAAAAAAATCTTTGGAAGTTTTAGGTTTTGTCTTGGTAGTGGTTGCTTTGGTGTTGCCTATTCAAGTTGCGAACTATCAAAAAAAACAGTTTCGCAATTTTCATGTTGTGAATCCGAATGTGATTTATAGAAGCGGGCAGATGCCATTGCCTGCAATTCACAAGATAATCAACGACTTTCATATTAAATCGATTGTTTCGCTGAGGGATTCCTATGATGCAGGAAAGGCGCCTCCAGATGCCGCTGAAGAAAAATTTGCTCAGGAGTACGGCCTTAAGTATTTGAGGTTGACCCCAAAAAAATGGGAATCTGAATCTGGAGAGACTCCCCCTATCTTGGAAAATATTTCAAAATATCTCGAATTGATTTCAGACCCGGCTAATCTGCCGGTGCTTGTTCATTGTTTTGCAGGAATCCACCGAACTGGGGCTTACTGCGCCATCTATCGCATGGAATTTGAGGGATGGTCCAATGATAAAGTGATCGATGAATTGAAAAAAATGGGATACTACCAGATCGAAAAAGAAAAAGATGTATACGATTTTATCAAGAATTATAAACCAAAATCCATATCCGAGATCAGGAAGAATAAAAACCCTTAAGGGCTTGAATTGCGCTTTTCCATCTGTTCCTCTGCTTGATTCTTTCTGCACTGGAAAGTGTGGGATTTATAGAAAGATTTGATGCGTTTTTATTTTCCAGAAATGTTTGTTTGTCAATGAAGCCAGCGCCCAGCGCTGCCAATAACCCAGCCCCAATGGCTGTCATTTCTTCACAATGAGCCTTGGCCATGCTAATTCCTGTGATATTCGAAAGAATCTGGTTAAAGAATGTGTTTGAAGTCATCCCGCCGTCGATGGACAAGCCTTCGGTGCCGATGTTTTGAATGATTTCTGTTTCTTCCAATAAATCGGATAATTGGTGGCAAACTCCTTCCATTGCTGCCAAAGTGATTTCTTTCTTTGAAATATTTCTGGTAAGGCCGAGAATACTGCCTTGGAAACTACTATCCCAATAAGGTGTTCCGAGACCGGTTAAAGCAGGAATAAATAAAATATTCGTGCTTCTGTTGGCGGTTTTGGCAAGGTTTTCTGAATCAGCCGAGGCGTTGAAAAATCCCAGAGAATCTCTCAGGAATTGAATTGCCGCGCCAGCAATGAAAACACTTCCTTCTAATGCATATTCCAAATCATTACTTAAAGTGGCTGCTAAGGTTGTAAGCAATCCATGCTTTGAATGAATGATTTTTTTGCCGGTATGCTGTAGTAAAAACGCTCCTGTGCCAAACGTGCATTTTGCCAACCCTGGAATATTGCATCGATGCCCTACCAGGGATGCCTGCTGATCGCCAGCCACGCCATAAATGGGAATCCCATCCGGTAAGAAATCCAGATTGGATGTTGTTCCAAATAAGGAGGAACTTGGTTGAATATCGGGAAGAATTTCCCGTGGTATTCCAAACAAGTCTAATAATCCATCATCCCATTTCCCAGTTTCCAAATCCATTAACATGGTTCGGGAGGCGTTTGAGTGGTCTGTTAGAAAAGACTTTCCAGAGGTAAGATTCCAAACCAAAAAAGTGTCCACGGTGCCTGCGTGGATCTGATTTAAGCCGTTAGCAAGGTTTTCTGACCGAATTTTCTCCAAAATCCATTTAATCTTGGTGGCAGAAAAATAAGGGTTTGGAAACAGTCCGGCCTTTTTGTGAATTAAATCCTTCCGGTGTGAAAAGGTTTTGCATATTTCGGTAGTTCGGACATCCTGCCAAACAATGGCATTGTAATATGGCTTTCCTGTTTTGGGATTCCACAAAATGGTGGTTTCCCTTTGGTTGGTTATGCCGATAGCCGAAATATTTTCAGGTTTTAAATTCAGTTGATTTAAAACAGTAATAATGGTTGATTTAACACTGTTCCAGATTTGATTGGGTGAGTGTTCCACCCAACCGTCATGAGGGTAAATCTGTTGAATTTGTTCGTTGGCAAAGCCGAGGATTTTTCCATCCGGTTCCATTACCAAGGATCTGGTGGATGTGGTGCCTTGGTCTACAACGAGAATTTTTTGCGAGCTCATGTTAAGCCTTTAATCAAATTAAATTGAATTAGTTCTTAAAATAGTCGGTGGGATGAGGCTAAGAAAGTTTTTTCGGTAAAACCAATGAAAATTATCTGGAAAGAAATAATCCTTGGTTTTTTTTGGGCTTTTAATTTTGCTGTTATTACCACCCAAGGAAGCGTTTATCTGGAAAGAAATCATAATGAAAAATGGGTGATTGGCTTGCATGGCGCGTCCTATTATCTGAGCGCTGGTATTGCTTCCTTGTTTTTGCCTTCCGTAATAAGAGGTTTGGGAACTCGAACTGTTTTGCTGATAGGTATTTCGGGTGCAGGTCTACCGGCGATTGTTTATTGCCTTGTGAATGAATCATCTATTTGGTTGCTATTGCGAATTATTCATGGATTTTTTTCAGCGATGACAATCATAGCCATGGAATTATTGGTTTTTCAAAAGAGTGTCGAGGAAAGTAAAGCGGGTAATTTTGGTTTGTTTGAATTGTCTTTGGCAGTGGGTGCTGGATTCGGTGCAATTGTTTCCCCTTTCCTGGAAAATGTTTATTCAGGTCTGGCTTTTTATTCTTCGGGGATACTGGCATTTTTTTCCCTTTTATTTGTTCCCAATAACAAAGGCCTTTTGGCACCCGAGGGAGAATCTAATTTATCCTGGGAGGAATTTTGGAAGTTGATGTTTTTCTTTGGAACCGCATTTACACAGGGGTTTTTAGAGGGGGGGATTCTGGCATATTTAAACGTGAGTTTAATGCATCAGCATTATCCGGATACCCAGATATCCGTGATTTATGCTTTCATGTTTATAGGAATTATTGTTTCTATGGCTTTTATTACCAGGTTTGCTGATTATTGGGGGGGAAGAAAGGTTTTGTTCATTAGCCACCTAGTCAGTTTTTTAGCATTAATGTCTATAAATTTTATCTCTATTTTTCCTGTTTGGTGTGGTGGATTGTTTTTCGT
>JBEGQX010000018.1:0-3123 GCA_041180805.1 Planctomycetota bacterium | reverse complement strand
AGGGCGCTCTTTTTGATTTGCGGGTAGAACTGCCTTGCGAACTCGTTCAGCCCTGTCTGCAGCATATCCGGCACATGCAGATAGCCGACTTTCCCCTGAGTAGCTGCATCTACACGCTTGCGGTTGGTTTCCACCCAGTCGCGATAATAAAGCTGTCCTTCGTTCTCGATGGGAACAACCACCACATCGCGTGCACCGTTCAACTCCGGCTTGGAATTCAGCTTGATCACCACGGGTTTGCCAGCCTTGTTCACCAGAGCCTGATAGGGAGAAGCAAGCTCATTCACCGGTTTGTTGTCTATGGTGATAATGAATTCACCAACTTTGGCATTCACACCGGGTGCTGCCAGTGGAGAAGTCAGGCTGTTTTCCCACGAAGAGCCATTCAGAATTTTAGTAATCCTTGAATATCCTGATGGTTCGTGCCTTTCAAGTTTGGCACCAAGCTGGCCGGTGGATATTTTTCTGATATTTGGAAGATCACCACCACCCACATAAGCATGGCCGGCGTTCAATTCACCTATCAGTTCCCCAATCACATAGGAAAGATCGGCACGATGGCGGACATGGGGCAACAGCACCTCGTAGCGATCCCTAAGGGCTTTCCAATCCACCCCGTGAAGGCCCGGATCGTAGAAAAAGTCTCGCATTTGTCTCCAGCATTCGTGATAAATCTGCTTCCATTCCGCCTGACGGTCGAGGTTCATCTCCATGTTTCCAACATCGATAAACGAACCAACATTCACGGGACCCTTGGGCAAATCAATTACTGCAAATTTGCCATCTACACGAACGAGCATCTTCTTCTCATCGGCGGTGATTTCAAATCCGCCAACACTGCCAAGATTGGTTTCAGTCCGCGTGTTCAGGTCAAAGCCTGCCAGAGTGGATGCTGAGCTTTTACTTGAGGAACGAATGTAATAGATCGTCGAGCCAACCGATTGCAGGTTACGGTAGTTGCCCGGGGGAGTTGGAATCTGGTAGGTGCGGTCAGCAAAATTTCCTGCATCCACCTTGAGTTCCTTCTCCTTGTTGTCGCTTGCGGTTTTTGGCTCTGGCTCATCGGTCTTGGTACGAAAAGGCGATGGCGTGTCTTTCCCCAGGGCCACTGCATAAATTCTTTCCATGTCTCGGTAGGCATGGTTCCATTCCGTGGCGCTGTAAATGGGATTAAAATCCCTTGCGGAGACATAAAAGAGAAATTTCCCGTCCCCGCTGAATGTCGGATTCTGTGATTCGTTCCAGCCTTCGGTTATGTCGTGGGTCTTGGAACCGGCCACTTCATACAGGCGAACTTTGTCCAGTCCGGTATCGCTTCGTTCAGACCACGAGATCCATTTGCTGTCAGGTGACCAGACCGCATCATGAATTTCCCAATATTTCGCAGTGGTCACCTCGGTAATTTTACCGCTGGACACATCAAGATAACGCAGGCGGAACTTGCGATCCGTCCAGAGAATCTTTTTGGAATCCGGCGACCAGGTAAGTGAATACTTGTAGACATCCCCACCCTTGGTGAGTTGAACAGCGGATGATTTGCCATCCGGCGCGATCATGTAGATTTCATCCTCACCGGATTTATCCGAGATAAAGGCAATGTTTTTTCCATCCGCAGACCATGCGGGTTCGCGTTCGTGTGCGCTGGTAGACTGGCTGAGGTTACGGGTAATACCCGTGCCATTGGGTACGCTAAAGAGTTCACCCCTGGCAGTAAAGGCAACACGCTTGCCATCAGGCGAAGCACTTGCCCCCGCAATCTGGCTTCCAACCGATGTCAGGCTGGTGCGGGCAAATGAGAAATCCTCCTTCAGTTCGATGCGAATTTTTTCTACCTTGTGGGTTTCGAGGTCCAGCTTCCAGATATAGCCCGCCTGTTCAAAAGCAATGGCTTTGTCGCCCAGTGAGGGAAACTTCACATCAAAATCCTGGAAAGTGGTAAGTTGCTTGACCGATTTATCCGCCAGTTGCAACACATAAAGGTTCATGCGCTTGGATGGTTCGCGATCGGAAAGGAAATAGATGCGATCCTTGTGCCACATGGGTTCGATTTCCTGGTCCGGGGTGTCCACAAGTTGCTCGGTTTTTTTGGTCTTGATGTCATAGGTCCAGATGTCATCGCACATGCCACCCCGGTAGCGTTTCCAGGTGCGGAATTCACGGAAGATGCGGTTGTAGACAATCTTGTCTCCATCTGGTGAATAGGAGGCAAAACCACCGCGTGGCAGTGGCAGTTCCTGATGAAGACCACCATTGGAACTTACCGTGTAAAGCTGGCCTAAAAAGTCGTTGAAGGTAACCATGCGTGACCGGAAAAGAACGGATTTTCCATCCGGGGTCCAGCCCAGAGTGATGTTGTTTGGACCCATGCGGTCGGAAACCTCGTCACGCGAAAGGGTGGAAGTCCAGGTAAGGCGCAAAGGTTCTCCGCCCAAGACGGGTATCTTGTAAATTTCGGTGTTGCCATCGTACTGGCCGGTGAAGGCAATGGATTTACCATCAGGGGAGAATTTTGGAAACATCTCAAAGCCAGGGTGGCTGGTCAGTCGGCGAGCCACTCCACCCTTGGCACTTACCGTGTAAAGGTCGCCAGCAAAAGTAAAGACTACCTGATCGCCATGGATGGCAGGAAACCGAAGAAGTCTTGCTTCCTGGGCTTGGGAAAAGGAAACAACACCCAGAAGCATGAATGCAAGGCCAAGGTTCCAGCGCATGTCAAAAACCCCTCAAAAAATTCAAATGAACCAAAAATGGATTATCCCAGAAAACGAATGACCATGCCAAGCATGGAGAGCTGGCGTGTGTGGAATAGCTGGGCGGGGCGTATCGATTGTATGGATTGTGCGGGCAATGGGTTCTTAAGGAGTGGCTGATTTCAATTCCAGCGCGATCGATCCGCCGGTGGGTGAAACTTCGATGGTAAGCGGTGTGCTTTCTGGGCTGGCGTATTGCCCAGGGATAGCAACCTTGGTCCCGGTCTTTTTTGGCTGGGGAATTCCCACCGCGGGGGCAGGCCCATCTTCAGGTTTGGTGGGCGGGGCGATAGCCTCGGGGTCAAAAAGTGGTTCCACAACAATCACCTTGTAACCGCCAGGCGGAACCCCCGGTTCATCCTTGACGGATCCC
>JBEGQX010000017.1:0-2871 GCA_041180805.1 Planctomycetota bacterium | reverse complement strand
TGCTAAGATTGGTACGATGGTGCGGGTCAGCCATCGGTTTCTGCCAGGGGAGGTATTAAATCTGACAGTTGGGGACTTCATTGTCCTATGAACATCCATCATCAACTTCAACCATTCCTACAGGCACTGTTAAGGCAGGTTTAATTCTTTTTTCAAATCCGTTACTTGGAGCAAAGTATCCTGCAGGCTATTGGAATTGATAACTTTATATTGGCAAAGAAGGGCCTTTTGGGTCAAGGGCATTTGGGCTTTTTCACGAATATTCCACATTTCCTCGGTCATGCCCCTCTGAAGGGCCCTTTCTTTCCTTACTTTTTCTTCACAATCCACAAACACCAAAACATCACAAAGGTTTCGCCAGTCTTTTTCCAGAAGAAGGGGTATATCCAGAACCGTGAAGGATAGATTGGCGGATTCAGCGGTTTTTTCAATCTGTTTAAGCGCCTCCAGACGGACTTCCGGGTGAATGATTTCCTCAAGCACCTTAAGTTTTTCAGAATTATTGAAAACTATTTCCCCAAGTTTCTGTCGGGAAATGGATCCCGTTTTGTCACAAACAATATTGCCAAAAACTGCCACAATCTTGTCGCGTGTATTTGGTGAAGCGAGAAATCTATGAACAAAATCATCCGCCTTGAAAAGATTTCCGGACAGACCCGCTAAAAGTCTGGCAACCTCGCTTTTTCCACTGGCTATGCCTCCAACCACCCCGATGACTGGTTTTTTTTTCATGCCTTCAATTCCACCATGTCCAACCAATTGGAACCCACGCTTGCTTCAATGGTGATTGGAACTTTCAGTTTCCAGCGCTTAGCGGGTTTGTCAGACATTTCCTCTTCGAGTATTTTACGTAAGGTTTTTATTTCTTCCGGTGGGCATTCCAGCACAAGTTCATCATGAATTTGCATTAAAAGCCGGGATTGAAGGCCTTTGGTTTTTAGTTCCTTGAAGATTCCAAGCATGGCCATTTTGATCAGGTCGGAAGCGGATCCCTGAATTTCCATGTTGATGGCTTCACGCTCAGGCTGGTTACGCATTTGATAGGTGCTTTTTGGGCGTATGCCGTCTATCTGGCGCCTTCTGCCTGCCAGGGTGGTGACAAAGCCGGTCTTGCGGCATTGCTCAAGTAATCCATCCTGGTAGGCCAAAACCTTGGGAAACCTTTGGAAATAAGTGTCGATAAAATGACTGGCATCATCCCTGGGTATGCCTAGCCTTTGTGCCAAGCCATGCGCGCTAATTCCGTAGATGATGCCAAAGTTCACCATCTTCGCGGTTCTTCGCATATCTGGTGTCACCATGGTTTCCGGCACATTGAAAACCTCGGCGGCAACCTGGGAGTGAATATCCTTGTCTTTTTTGAATGCCTCTACCATGTTCGGATCATTGCAAAAGTGGGCCATCAACCTCAGTTCAATTTGCGAATAATCCGCGCTTACCAAATTCCAGCCTTCACGGGCGATGAAAGCCTTGCGAATTTGCTGGCCTTTTTCCCTTCGAACGGGAATATTCTGCAGGTTTGGATCGCTGGATGAAAGCCTGCCGGTGGCAGTTATGGTCTGGTTGAAGGAAGCGTGAACTCTTCCAGTCTTGGGATGCACCATTTCCGGAAGGGCGTCCACATAGGTGCTTTTTAGCTTGGAAACCTGCCGGTATTCAAGAATCTTGCGGGGTAACTCGCTGCCCGGGTGATCAAGCACGGCTAGTTTTTCAAGGGTTTCTTGGTCTGTCGATGCCTCCTTGGAGATTCCAGTCTTTCTCAATGTTGGAAGGCCCAGGTCCTCATAAAGAACTTTTCGAAGCTGGGGCAGGGAATTAATGTGAAAAGGACCGCCGGCAATCCTGAAGATCTCTTTTTGCAATACATCCAAATCTTTTTCCATTTCCCCAGACACCTGCCGCAAAAGTTCTGCATCTACCCTGATTCCATCGTGCTGCATTTGGGCAAGAACCTGAATGAGGGGAATTTCCATTTCATGGTAAAGGGTTTTAAGATTGTCGATGCCACTGTTGAAACCAGCGATCTGTTTTTCCAGTTCCTCCCCAAGTTGAAATGCGGCGTCGGCATCTTCGCAGGCATAAAGGGTGATCAAATCCAAATCCACTTCGTTCATTAGTTTCTGTTTTTTGGATTTCCCTTTGACACCGATCAGATCGGTGATGGGAATCATTTCGTGGTTGAGGTATTTTTTGGATAATTCATCCAGCGAATGGCTTCTCTCCCCTGAGTGCAGCAGGTAGTGAGCCACCATACTGTCGCCACCGATTCCTTGAACCTCAATGCCATGGCTTTTAAGTATCAGGATATCGAACTTGATATTCTGATTTATCTTTTTACACGCGGGAGATTCAAGTAATGGCTTAATCTTTGAAAGTGTTTCTGTATAAGGTAAAGTTTTGGCTTCTTCAGGTCCCAGCAAGGGAACATAAAAGGCCTTATGGGGTTCCCATGCAAACGCTATTCCTACAATCTTTGAACCAATTGGATCCAACCCGGTGGTTTCCAGGTCAAACGCAAACAAACCGCATTGGTTCAGGGAATGGATAAGCTGTTCCAGTTGCTCGGCGTTAAGAATCGTTTCGTATTCATGCTTCCAGCCATCGAAACCTTGAAGCTTTATAGGTGCGGAAATCTCTAATCGTGTTGGCGAGGTATTAAAGACAGGGTAATCGCTGGTTTGGCTGCTCTTTTCCTGTGGGGTTTCCGGTGTCCCAAAATTCAGGGTGCCAGAAGTTTGACTGGACAGGATTTTTTCCATCTGGCTTTGAAGACCACGGAAACCAAGCTTCTTGAAAAAGTCCAAGGCTTCCTGGGCATGAATATCACGAACAGACCAGTTTTCCCAATCCTCGGAAACTGGCGCGTTTTGG
>JBEGQX010000016.1:0-3388 GCA_041180805.1 Planctomycetota bacterium | reverse complement strand
TATTGGCACCATCTGGCCTATGTTTGGAATTGCAAACCAATTGCTTGCCGCGCTGGCCCTGGCGTTGGTTTCCACGGTAATGGTACGCGCCGGAAGAGGGCGTTATTTGCCGGCAACTGTTATTCCAATGCTTTTTGTAACCTGTACCACCATGACAGCCGGAACCCAAATGATTCAGGCATGGATCGGCGCCATAAATGCAGGTGGAGCATTTGCCACCGTATTCCCAATCGCCTTCCGATTGGGAATGACGCTGTTCGTCATGTGCAGCATTCTTGTGCTGCTTGTTTGGTGCGTGAGCAAATGGATTGCGATTTTAAGCGAAAAGGCAAAAGCCTGATTTGTCAGGATTTTGCCTTGCGGAAATTCAAAAGATCCTGTCGTTTGATGGCGATACCTGGCTGGCCATCCTGCCTTGGACCCATGGTATAAACACCAAACTTGCCAGTGGTAGTTTCCGCAATGTAAAGGGCTGCCTGTTCCTTGGCCACAATTCCAGTTGTCATCACAAAATGAACATTTTGTCTGGGGGGTAATTCAAACTCGCTGGCAATATCCACTTCCGCCCAATCAGTGATCTTTCCCTTGTAACGGTCAATAACCGTGGCTTGCAGTTTTCCTGATTTATAATCCAACAACCATACACCATCGGACGGAGCCGTTGGATTCACCAGCACAGGCCCGGTTGCAAGGATAAATTCTTCATGGCGATCATTTCCCGCCCGGGCTTGTGGAATCTGCCTGCAAGCCAGGGTTACTAATGCACCCCCGATGAGGCCGACAAACAACCACAAAAACCGATTGCGTTCTGTCATCATGACACTCATTCCTTTTCATCGAAAAGCCTTAAACCGGCTTTAAATTTTGATCAGAATCATGATAGAATCCCAAAATACTGCGGAATTCTCAACCGCAGTTGGGGAAGGATCCGCAACAAATGACAAACAAGCTATTTGCCCCTGTCTTCCTAATCATCCTGTTTTCCGGATGCTTTCCAGACCAGCCAAGGGCAGTTAAGGCTACCGCAAACCCGGGCGAAGTCCTTTTCTGCATGTGGAATGCAGAAAACTTCTTCGATAACCAGGATAACCACCGCCATAACGAACCGGATAAGGAATATGATCACTGGTTTGCCACCAATCCCAGGGATTTTCAGCTTAAGCTGGAAAACCTTACCTCTGTTTTGCTTTCCATGAATGGAAGGAATGGTCCGGACATTCTAGCCCTTGCAGAAGTTGAGGAAGAATCGCGGGCCCCGGAACTGCTAATACAGGCACTAAACCGAAAGTTACCTTCTGAACTTGCCTATCAGCACTTGGCGTTCAAAAATCCTCATGGCGGCAGAAGTATTGCCACTTGCGTAATCAGCAGGCTTCCAATCGAAGCAAACCGTGTTCGCCTACTGGGTAGTCGCCTAAGAATCTTGGAAGTGCCTATCAAAGTGAACAACAAGGAATTGATAGTTTTTGCAACGCACTGGACTTCAAAACTCACCGACAAGGATGGCCACGGAAGATCCAAATACGCCGATCAAGTTCACGGGGAATATGTTGCGATGGCTCGCCGCAACCCAGACATTGATGTGCTGGTATGCGGCGACTTTAACGCCACACCAGATGAAGACTGTGTTGTAAACCACATGAAGACACAACCCACCCGCGAAGACACCATAATCGCATCAAGAAAAATACAGGCCAGTTCGGGCAACCAGCAATGGCTTGATTACCCCCTGATGAATCTTTTTGCAGATTACAAACAAAAGAAAGCGGGAACCATTTATTACCACGGAAAGCTTGACCTTTACGATCAGATCCTTGTTTCCCCCGGCATGCTGGATGACAAGGGGTGGACCTGCCTGACAGAGACTGCGGCTGTTTTTAATCAGTCTCCACCGGCAGATTCCAAGGGGCACCCCTGGAGATTTGGTTCCCCTAAAGATCACAAAGGTCAACGGGGTTACAGCGACCACTTCCCAGTCACTGTTCGGCTTAAAATTTCAGATAACTGATTTATTTCGAATTACCTTTTTCCGACTTGGCTACCGCGGGAATGTATTCCTGTAATTCAAATATCACCGGTTTCGATTCCCCCTTTTTAAACTCCTGCCTGACCGGACCAACTTTCGGCGCATAAGCGACTTTGAACACCACTTTTTCCTTGGATTCCTTATCAGTTTCAAAAATGGTAACCAAGCAGGAATATTTACCGGCGGAAACCGAAATTTGTTCTTCCACCACCTTGATAATTCCTTTCACAGGTTCATTGCCAAGATTCATTTCGATTGGCCATTTATCGCCAGCTTTGGAATTGGATTTTAGCAACACCACAGGGGTATCAAAGCGAATCCCATTCAGGGAAAACCTTACCAACCCATCAGGGACATCGCCCAGATGTTCAGCAGCCAGGGGTTGGCCATCCACGGAAGTCTCCATCAAAAAACCAGGGTAGAAACCCAATTTCTCTTCCCGGGTGATTTTCTGGACGATATTTTTCCCATCTGCACCGCGAAATTTCCAAACCGACCCTTCGGAAAGGGGAAAAAATTCGCCTGCAAAACCTGAATAATCAGAAAGGATCAGGAGAGCCAAACACAAAAGAAATCTGCCCGGAATTTTCATATCTCCGCTCCATGATTAGACTTGGCACCAACAAAACCACCTTTGGTCTCTACAATATAAGTAAATGGATTCTTCCACAACTTTCTTGTGGAAGTACCATTCAGGCTGATATAATTATGCTTTATCAAGGCCTTCCTGAAAAGAAATATTGATCCACTTAATTAAAGTGGCCACGTAGGAGTAAGAAAATGACAACCCTTTTTGCATGGCTTAATTTCGGTATGCAGGAAATGGTTATCCTGTTGATCATTGGAGTGGTAATCTTTGGCAGAAAGCTTCCCGAAGTTGGACGCTATCTGGGCAAGGGAATTGTGGAATTCAAAAAGGGAATTCGCGGCATCGAGGATGATGTGGATTTGTCTGGCAGTTCCCAAACCACCAGTGCACAGGTTGAACAACCCAAGGCGCCTCAAAAAGTTGCCCCATCAGCCCCCAAGTTTGAGGATTTTGGTTCCCAGGATAACTCCCAAAAAGTTTAGCAGCCGGAATAAAAAATCCTTTCGAATATTGGGCGGCTAACTCAGCGGTTAGAGTGCCATCCTCACACGGTGGAAGTCATAGGTTCGAATCCTATGCCGCCCATTCCTATTTTCGATCCCTTTAGTATCTTTTTTTGCTAACTCGCAACCAGTAACACCTTCCGTCAATTCTTGCGGCAACCTGCCAGTATCGTCTTCTGCCTCCTGCATACGGTTTCGCAACGGTTCTGCATACGATTTTGCAACGCCTATTTTGGTTGTCCAAATTGAAGCGTTTTCGTAATCGTCATC
>JBEGQX010000015.1:0-2585 GCA_041180805.1 Planctomycetota bacterium | reverse complement strand
CCCCATCTTAACTTTGCAGATTCCTGATTTGGTGTTCTGCCTGCTGCAACAAGAAATTTAAATCAAATTCTGTCCCGTCAAAAAAACATTGCTCCCCTTTACCGATGAGGGCAATTACTTTTTTCTCTGCGGATAATACGCTACTGTGATTACGATTTCCAAAAAACTTTCCAAGCTCTCGATACGTGCTTTGAGTAAATTTTCTACCTAAATACATTGCCAATGCCCTGGCAAGTTTCTTCTTTGCCTCTCTATCTTCTTGCCGAAGACTGTTAACAGGTAACCTAAATAGTTTTGTGACCACCCCTTCGATTTCCCCCAAGGTGGGTGTTTTTATCAGCCCACGAACCGCACCAGAAATCATCATCCGAATCTTTTCCAAGGCAGGCAATGTGCCTTCTATTCGGTAAACATTTAATAGGGTTTTTAAAATCCCTTGGATTTGTCGTATGTTTCCAGCGATAGTCCCAGCCAACAAATCAACCATTGGGCTAGGTAATTCTTCTCCGCTCACATCAGACCAAAACTTGCGAACATAGTCCTTCCGTAAATTCATTTCAGGATAATCAACCTTGGCTATCGAACCAGCCAATAACCTGTCTACAAGTTCTGGCATGAATTTTTCCATGAATCTGGGATGGTTATTCATACCGACAACTATTGTTCCGCCTTGCCTTTGAATGGCATCAATCGTTACCAAAAACTCCTTTTGAGTTGCGGGTTTTTGTTCAAGCAAATTAAGATCATCAATAACCAGAAAAGCTTTATTTTTAATCTGGTTTCGAAAGCCTGATATCTGGTTTTTCATCATTGCTTGAACAAATTGGCATGTAAAATCCTCGGCAGTAATCAAATCCATGCTTTTTCTTGGATTTTTTCTTAAAAAACCGGAATAAGCAGCTTCAAGAAGATGTGTTTTTCCACAACCATGGGGGCCATAAATAACAAGCAAGCCTCCTTGATTAGATATTTGTTCTGCATGTGATTTTGCGAACTGAAAAGCAATTTTGTTGGATTCGCCAATACAAAATGATTTAAAAGTTGCCCATTTCCTTTGGTTACAAGGTGAGCTATCCTTAATCACTTTGGATTCGAATGATTTCTCTTTCAGATCATGATTAACTGTTTGGCTGCAAAGATTATTAACACTTGAGTTATCATCAATTTTGACTGTTTCGAATATCACTGAACCCCGTCTAAAATTTTGATTTAACTGGTGATAGGAGGATTCAATTTCTTCTCGGAATTTGGAAAAAAGCCAATCCTGAAGATGTTTATTCGGAGCCCGCACCAATAGCCTGTCGGTTTCCAAACAAAACTTTATTTTCCCACGAAACCACAGGTTGTATCGAGACAAACCTATTTTCGCAGCAATACAATTTTCCAAATCACTCAATGAATCAGTGATTGCAACTGGTATTTCCATGCAAACTATTCGCTACTTCACTCACGGAGACTTGGGCGAGAAACTGTTGGGAATCAATTTCACACCACCATCGGAGAAGTCATAATTTAGACATAAGATCTGCCTTCGCCAAACAAATTATTTTGTTTTTTTGAATTCGGAATTTAATCAACTTTTCCCCTTGCCAGCCATCAATAATTTCCATCGACTGATTTGTTTAAAGCCGAATTTTTCGTAAAGCCTCACCGCCGGATAATTCGACTCGTCTACTAAAACTTCCAGATACTCATGCTGTTTTTCCAACAAACAACCTTTAAGAAAGTTCATTATGAACGATCCTACACCAATATTCCGATATTCAGGTAAGACCCCAACATAGAGAATCCTTAAGCCATTGCCTTCCAAGGAAACAAAGATCACTGCCAATGGCTTTTCATTCAAAAAAACGACTTTGGAAACTGAATTATCAAGGAATGGATCGTTAAACAAACCTTCAAATGTCGACCTTATATCTCTAAACAAATGTCCTTCAGGACAATCCAGGGAATTTTTACATGTTTTTTGGTAAAGCTCAAAAAGATCCGCTTCAATCATTTGGCCTAAATCTTTGCACCAAAAATGGCAGGGTATGTTTGAACAAATTTCAATATCCTTAGTTAAAACTTTTAGGTCGGAAAAAGTTCCCACCATTTTCAAAATCGCAAAATCAAACAAATCTTTAAAATAATCCCAGTAGCTTTCCGGAACAAACCATTGCAAGACTTTGTCCGAGTATTTTTCTTTAATTATTATCAAACATTCCACAAACGACTGAAATAACCAACGAGAACTGTTTAAAGGCAAACTTCTTGGTATGGCACTGGAAATATTAAAAAAATCAGAATCACTTTTATGTATAAGCATTAACCCCAAAGGCAAACCGTTTTTAAATGTACTGGCTACAAATTCAACAGTTCCAGTCTCAATCAAGTTAAAAAATTCGGAACCTGGACCCGATACTGGAAAATGTGAAATTACATTATCAACAAAAAATTGGTTATGCTTGATTATCCAGCTTTTGATAATTCCAATATCACCGACAAATTCCATTTCCTCTTTCAGATTGTCGGGGATCATCTAATTCACATCAATTTAAATAGATTCCCAAAATAATTATTGGTTATTTTGGGCCTTCCAAGTT
>JBEGQX010000014.1:0-10973 GCA_041180805.1 Planctomycetota bacterium | reverse complement strand
TTGGCCGCATATCCAGCCTAATATTTGCCATCCATTCAAAAACCATCTTTGCGGGGTGTTACATTCGTTACATTCCGCAAAGGAAGGTTTGAATTTGGCCCTTCTCATAAAATTAGCCACCGTCTTGTTTTGCACAAGCTTCTTTGGGGTGCATATTCCCTATAGCGAAGCAGGGACATGATTCATGATCCCTGGTGCATGGCACAGTAAGTTTCTGCCTTAACCCTGTGCTACAACAAAGTGTGGACCAGAAAACGGATTTTCCATTTCTGGTTTTTGTGAGGAGGATATCATGAAAACTTTTCGATCCCTGATGATGGCAAGTATTGCCGTTGTATTTCTGCTTTCTGGTTGCAATGGACACCGGATTGGTTTCACATTTAAACCTTGGGGTTACCTCATTCACGCAGACAAACAATATCGAGGCAAAGGCCCGGTGGTAGTGCCTGGCGCCCCTGAATGCATTTGTGAAGGTGGGGTTCCCACCGTTTCAAGGTATCAGGAACCTCCCGTGATCAAGGTCGTTCCTAAAAACTAAATTTTAGATGCATGGAGATTTTAAAGAGGGGTAAGGAAAATACCTTCCTCCTCTTTAAAATTGAGGTGTGATCTCATTTCCATTTGAAATTGGATCATAGACTTTAAACTCAAGAATAGCTTTAAGTTTTCCATCAGGGGCTTTTGAGAAAACAAACTCCATCCTGTAAAAGCCCTCCTGGTAAATGCCTGAAGATCCCTTTGTTTTAACCATGGTCGAAATTTTGGTTGTGTTGTAAAGGGTTGTCTGAATAACCTCTTCGCCCCAAAATACACAATAATTTATGTAAGATTTAGGTTGGTTTTTTGCGAGCCAATCCTTGAGAGCCTTTTTGTTCAATCCGCCCTTGGTAATGAATTTCTCGTCTAAAAGATCAGCGCACAATACCAAGTTGCCAGAGTTAATCAGGGATTCGATTTTTTTAAGAATCCCCCTGGCTTGTTCCCTCTGGGTTTCAATCAGGGTGTCTAAGCCCATGAGGATTGGGATAAATAGTAAAGGTAGTGCCGATAACCAGGCAATGGCGCTTCCTCTTTGAAAAAACCAGATAATAAATAATGAAAAGCTTGTCGCCAACAAAGCGGCATAGGCAGTCCAGCTTCCTTCAAAAAGCCAGTCCATCATGGTTCCTGATCAAGATTGGTCGGTTCGCCGGAGTGGCGTTGGGGATCGCTGGTGTTTTTGGCCTTAAAAAAAACAAGGGCTGTGGCTATCAGTCCAAGGCCACAACCCCCTAATACCCTTAGTAGACCATGATCTCCCATTTTTGCCGGGAGGCCCTTCCAGAATGTTCCCAAAACCCAGAGCCCTGAGGCCAGAAGTAGCAAAAATGCGCCCAGGGAAAAGTTTATCCGAAAAAGGGCCTTCATGGCAAAACGATCGGTTTTTATAGCCGTTCCCTTGGCCATACTTCTTTACCGTAACGGGCGTTGGAGCCCAGTGCTGCCTCAATGCGAAGAAGCTGGTTATATTTGGCGATGCGGTCTGTGCGGCTTGCCGAACCGGTTTTGATCTGGCCGGCATTGGTTCCAACAGCAATATCCGCGATGGTTGTATCCTCTGTCTCGCCGCTTCGATGGCTGATGATGGTTGTCATGCTATTTCGGCGGGCCAGTTCGATGGATTCCAAGGTTTCGGTGAGTGTTCCAATCTGATTTACCTTTATAAGAATGCTGTTGCCAGATTTTTCGTTAATACCCCTTTCAAGGCGTTTTGTGTTGGTCACAAACAAATCGTCGCCAACAAGCTGAACCTTGGAGCCGATGGCTTTTGTAAGTTTTTGCCAGCCAGCCCAATCATCTTCAGAGAGGCCGTCTTCAATGGATTTGATGGGCCATTTATTACAAAGGCTTACCCAGAAGTCGATCATTTCATCTGAGGAAGCAACTTTTTCCGGGTTACTTTTGAAGAAACAGTAACCTTCCTTGCCTTTATGCTTTGCCTCTTCAAAAAGCTCCGTGCTGGCGGCATCTAACGCAAACACAATGTCTTGGCCCAGCTTGTAGCCGGCGTTTTCGACGGCTTTGGCAATGAGCTCTAACGCCTCATCGCTGCTTTTGACATTTGGAGCAAACCCGCCTTCATCACCAACGGCGGTGTTTAAGTGTTTGTCATGAAGGACTTTTTTAAGATGATGAAAAACCTCGGTTCCCATTCGCAATCCTTCGGAAAAGGAAGGTGCGCCCAGGGGCATGATCATAAATTCCTGAAAATCGACATTGTTATCCGCATGTTTGCCACCATTAAGAATATTCATCATGGGTACTGGCAAAATTTTCGCATTGGTTCCACCAATATATCGGTAAAGAGGCAGGCCTGAATGCGCTGCCGCTGCGTGTGCGCAAGCCATTGAAACACCCAGCATGGCGTTTGCGCCAAGGTTGCCTTTGTTTGGGGTGCCGTCCAATTCGATCATTGTTTTGTCGATGCCAATTTGATCAAGCACACAATGGCCTTTGAGCTTATTGGCTATTTGTTGGTTCACATTTTGCACCGCTTTACGGACGCCTTTGCCCAAATAGCGCTTTTTGTCATTGTCCCTGAGTTCAATTGCCTCGTGGGCTCCGGTGCTTGCGCCGCTTGGAACAGCAGCCCTGCCAAGAGTGCCATCTTGAAGAGTTACTTCCACCTCGAGTGTTGGATTGCCGCGACTGTCAAGGATTTCAATTGCCTTGATATTTTTAATTTCGCTCATCGAATACCCTTTCATGCGATAGATAAGTTCACTTCTTGTCACATATGTGTACTTCATTCTTTTTATAAATCAAAGGTGGTTTTTTCAGCATTTCCAGCAAGTTATGAAAGAAAACCTTCTATTGACCTAGGGTATCTTTTAAAAATACGATCATACTTCCATGATTTGATGTGAAAAACCATTGGAATGATAAATTGCTGAAAACTGAAAGTTTGTCACCGAAAATCAATTATTGGCACTTGGGGATTCTTTTTTTATTGGTGCTTTTTTGCAGAACTTGGCAAATAACCCACACCGAGGTGGCTGCCAGAGACAGTATAGGTTACATCCGTTATGCTTGGAACTTGGAAAATACCAGCGATATAGTCGGCCTTATGAGGGAATCCCATCAGCATCCCGGGTTCCCGTTTGCAATCCATCTCTTTTCGAAACCACTAAGCTATCTGACCGGATTTAACCAAGTTGATGCTTACCAGTTTAGTTCCCAAATGGTTTCGGTTGTTTTTAGCTTGGCGATGATTTTTCCTTTGTATTTTCTGTTTTGCAGATTGGTGGGAGAAAAACCTGGTTTTTGGGGAGTTCTTATTTTTCAGACCCTACCTGCAACTTCAAAAGTTTTAGGGGACGGGCTTTCTGAGGCAATGTTTCTTTTCTTTGCCGCATGTGCTTTGTTTTTTGTGGTCAAAGGCTTTCAGGAAAATCAGCGTTTTTGTTTTCTGTTGGGTGGATTGTTTTCTGGAATAAGTTACTTGGTGAGGCCGGAAGGATTGATAATTAGTATTGCTGGTTGCCTGATATGTTTTGTCCAAGCTATCAAAAAAGATGAGCATCTTAGTGCTCGTTTCATAAGCAAAATATTCCCTTTGGCTTTGCTCCTGCTTGGAACATTTATTGTTTGTGCGCCTTTTATGATGGCGATTGGCAAATTAACCAGTAAACCGACAGGACAAAAAATTCTTGAAACCGCGCAACAAGGGCACCCTCAATTTCTTGTGGCGGGTGTTTTTCAAGTTCCTGTGATTGCAGATTGGTGGACGGGTAATAGTCAGGGTGGTTTTCAAAAAATTCTCTGGTCAGCCAGGGTTGTTATTGAAGCTTATATTAAGGGCTTTAATTACATTGGATCTTTTTACCTTTTTGTTGGTTTGTATGTCGCTTTAAAAGCATGGACAAACAAACCGGAGTATTGGTTTCTGGTTGTGTGCCTTATTGGGCTAAATCTCGCTTTTTACCGGGTCGCATCCGTTGCGGGTTATTTGTCGGAAAGACATGCCATGCTTGCCTTGATGATTCTTTCCGGTTGGTGCGCAATGGGTGGAGATTCATTGCAAAATTTTCTTGTGGAAAAAGTTGCCCATTCATCGAAGTCTTCTCATTGGGTTTCGTTTTCATGGTTGCTTTTCTTTCTTGTTATTGCTTTTGGCTGGAAAGGGTTGGAAACCCTTCATTACAACAGGGAGGGATTTAAGCAGGCTGGGAATTGGCTCAGCAGGGCAACCCTGCCTGGCGACCCGGTCGATGACCCCTATTGTTGGTCCCATTACCATGCCGGCAGAGTTTTTGTAGAGGGTAGAACTGATTTACCGCATAGCAATCCAAGGGTGCGATATGTAGTGGTGGAAAGATCAAAGAATCCTCATGTTCGCCTTCAAACTTTTTCCGAGAAAGATTTGGTTCAGCAGGGAGGCACAGTGGTCTTTGAGCATAAAAGCAAAAAGAAAGGCACTCCCGAAGCCATTGTTGTTTACAAGGTGATTGTACCTTGAGTGGAATCTGCTAGTGCGATTCTTGTTCAATGGAGCCTTTTGGATTCCAAAACAAATGAATGGCAAGAAAAGAGATGATAGGCGGAATGCCAGCTAGAGCGATTCCCAACGTGTATGATTTGGTTTTAGCCAGGTTTTCAGCGGCTTCCTGCAACATTCCCTGGCCAAGATATAATTGAGTGTAATGGTTTTCCGTTCCTTGGATCCATAACCCTGCTCCAATTTGCATGATGAACATGCCAGTCCAGGTGAAACTTCCAAGAAAACCTGTCACTTTTCCCTGATGTTTCTTGGTAAGTGTCTGGCTAAAAGAGTAGTAGCAGGGGAACAATGCCAGAGTTGCAAATCCTAGTACCATTAAAAGACCCAAAAAAATTGGCCCCGCAGGCATAAAGGCCACCAGTATGCTTAATAAAGTGATTACGGAAAAGGTTCCAAAAACAATTTTCTTGGCTTCAAAAACCTTAAAGCCTTTTGCCGCGAGGCGAAGGGTTAAAAAGCCTGCGAAAAGGCTACCAATATCCGACGCAAGGTAGTATCCGGAGGAAAACCAATTCACTTGGGATTTGGTATAGCCGTGAGTTTCCTTCAGGTAAAGCGGTAGCCAGGCTCTGAAAAAATGCCAAGTCATGTTTATCGACAAAACGGTAAGCATCAGTATCCAAAAGTTGCGATTTTTAACAATGTCCGAAAGGTCATTCCAAGTGCTACTGCTATTCTGCTCTTTCTGGGTTTCCTGTGGCGAAAGATCCACATCTTTGGTGAAAATAAACCAGAACACAATCCACAATAATCCAGTTAAGCCAATAATCAAGAATGAGGATCTCCAGCCTTCAAGGTGCGAGAAACCTTCAGGAAATTTTAAACGCAGGCACATTTCAATAATGATTGGGGTTATGACGGCGCCAAGGGCGGCTCCACTTTGTAGGACACTGTTTCCCATGGTTCGCTTGGAGCTATCAAGAATTCGTTGGGTGGTAACCAAGGCGCAAGGCCAGTTTGCTGCCTCGAAAAAACCCAGGGCAGCCCGGCACCAAATCAATTCTTCCTTATCCCTGGCCAACCCAGTAAGAAATCCTGAAAGTGACCAGAAAAATACCATCAAGGGGTAAAGTAGTCGTACCGAAATTTTGTCGACAATCATTCCCGTGGTTATGGCTCCAACCGCAAAAGCAAGTCCAAATACGCCCTCTACTTTTCCATAAAAGTCTTTCTTAAAATCAAAGGCTTTCATGATGTCGTCACTAGTCTGGTTTAGCGTAAGACGATCCATGTAATTAATCATGGTTGCGAGTAGCAAAAGACCACAAACGATCCAGACTTTGACTTGATTAGAGGAACTCATGAAAGCCCCGTGTGCTTTTTCTTTCCGGAGGGTTGAAAATTCAACATCCCAGGACAGCGGCAAACTGTTTTGTGATGCGTTATAGGTGTAAGTATTAGAACCTTATTTCAGGCAAAAACCAGAAAAACCCCTGTAAATCATGATGAAAAAGTTATAATAACTAAAAGTTTTTCCCGAGAGGTATGAAATTGAGCTCAATAACTGACAAGGTTTCCAAAAAAGGTCTTCCATCAGGACTCGAGCGAGCCTGTTTATGTGCCAAGATTGGTGCTGAAAATAAAGGCAAGAATATTCTCGTTCTTAATATGAAGGCAATTTCCCAGCTCTACGATTACTTTGTAATTATCACCGGTGCCAGCCGAAGACAAATTCACAATATTGCTGAAGAAATAGATTCCGCGATGAAAAATTTGGGTGATAAGCGCATTGGGATTGAAGGCTATGAGGCCAGCAAGTGGGTTGTTCAAGATTACGGCGACGTAATGGTTCATGTGTTTGATAACAATGCCAGGGATTTTTATGGTTTGGAAGAATTATGGGCAGATGCTCCCAAAATTGATTGGGAAAAGAACTGATTGTTTTTGAATACAATTTTTGAAAAAGACTTGTCATGAACTTTATTCCCTGCTTGATATCCGTTTTGGAAAATGCGGTCAGGAAAGCCGGATTTGACACCGATGCGATCCATTCCCAGATTCGTCCGGGAACCGACCCCAAATTTGGCGATTACCAGTTTAATGGTGCCATGGGGCTTTCCAAGAAGGCGGGAATTCCCCCCAGACTGGTTGCTGAAAAAATCGTCGCAAACTTGGAACTGCCGGATTTCTTGCATCCACCAGAAATAGCTGGGCCTGGTTTTCTAAACCTGAGAATACAGGAAAAGTGGCTTGCGGAACAAATGATTGCGATGGTTGCGGGTGATCGTCTTGGTGTGGAAATATCATCCGATATCAAGACTTTTATTGTTGATTTTAGCTCGCCCAATGTTGCCAAACCGATGCATGTTGGCCATCTGAGAAGCACCATTCTCGGCGACAGTATAGCAAGAATTCTCAGGTTTCTGGGGCACAAGGTGATTACTGATAATCATCTTGGGGATTGGGGTACCCAGTTTGGAATCATACTGTATGGTTTCAAACATTTTCTCGACAAGGAGGCTTTTGCCAAAGATCCTGTTGCAGAACTTGCGCGGCTTTATGTCGATGTAAGGAAGAAATTTAACGCTCAAGAGGATGTTGAAGAAACCACGGCTGACCCTGTGCAGGATGCATGCAGGAATGAAACAGCTAAACTACATCACGGGGACCAGGAAAATCTGGCTCTTTGGAAGCAATTTATGCCTTATTGCCAGCAGGAAATCGATGAGATTTACCAAAGGCTGGATGTGAAATTTGATCATACATATGGTGAAAGTTTCTACCAACCCATGCTGCCAGAGGTGGTGAAAAGCCTAAAAGAAAGAGGATTGGCTGTTGAAAGTGAAGGTGCCATAGCTGTATTTCTTAAGGAGGATGCTCCGCCGGCTTTGGTCCAAAAAAGAGATGGCGCATTCACTTATATGACAACCGATCTGGCAACCATAAAGTATCGTCTCGATCAATGGAAACCCGACGCAATTTTGTATGTGGTGGACAGCAGACAGGCCTTGCATTTTAGCCATTTGTTCGAGATTTCTAAAAAATGGCTTGGTGAAAAGACAGCATTGCATCATGTTTCTTTTGGATCTGTTCTTGGAGCGGATAGAAAACCCATAAAAACCAGGTCTGGAGATGCTGTTGCTTCTTTAGCCAATCTGCTAGATGAGGCAGTTAAATTGGCTAAAGCAACTTATGAGGAATCGCGAAAAGCCGGTAACGAATCCGAATCATCGATTTCCGATGAGGATTTGCAAAATATTTCGGAAATAGTCGGTGTAGGAGCGGTTAAATACGCAGACTTAAGCCAGAATCGAACCAGTGATTATGTTTTTAACTGGGACAAGATGCTTGCCATGGATGGTAACACTGCGACCTATATGCAATATGCTTACGCAAGAAATCGCAGCATATTCCGGAAAAGCGAAATCAGTCTCCAAGCTCTTTATGCTCAAAAGCCCAAGGTTTTGCTGGAGACCCCGGAAGAGCGCTCATTGGCTATTCAGTTGTTTCGCTTTGAGGAAGCCCTGAGATTATCGGTTCAAGATTTTCGACCCAACCAAATTACAGCTTATCTGTGGGATTTGGCGAAAGCTTACAGTGTGTTTTTCCAGAAGTGCCCCGTTTTAAAGGCAACTTCGAATGAATTGAAGCTGTCACGATTGACCCTTTGTGACCTTACCGCAAGGGTTTTAAAGCAGGGACTTCATTTGCTTGGAATCCAAGTGTTGGAAAAAATGTAGGTTAAAGAAGTTTCCAGGTGTCAATATGAGCGAAAAGAAAAGTTTTATCAGGCGCAGAATTCATAATTGGATGCTCAGGCACCAATTACCCTTTAACTTTGCCATCCATATGGTGGGTATTCCGGTGGCTGTTGCTGGAATTCCCATGTTGTTTTTGCTGGACTGGTATTGGGGTGTGGGTGCGATTTTTCTTGGATACCTTTTACAATTCATTGGTCATCAAGCGGAAGGAAATGATGTGGGCGAGTGGGCGGCAATAAAAAGGCTGTTAGGCCTACCTTATGTTGGGATAGCTCCTCGCTGGAATCCTGAAGATCCAAACAAACTTTAATTAATTCTTGCAAAACCCCGATTTTGACATTCTGCAAAAGCCCCTTTTATCAGTATTACCCAAACAACCATCAAAATTGGAATAACCCGCAAAAGTTTCCTGACTTTTCTGATCGGAACTGCCGATAAAGTTATTGGCGGATTCTATTTGCTGTTTGTTGGATTCTATGCGGCAAGTGGAATTGGAAGAAAGCCAAACGGGAATTGGGGTAAATTGACCATGCGAATTTCAACGTCACTCCTTGTTGCTTTAGCCTTGCTGGGGATGGTTAGCGGGTGCAAGCAAAATCTCTTCCTGGCGGAGGCGGATTTTGAGCACTACAAGAACCTTATGCCAGCAAACTTGGAAAATGACCCCGCTGCAACGGTTGCTCCCATAACCAAGTCCATGAGCAAACCACCCACAGTCAATGAACCCGAAAGAAAACCTAGATATGTATCACTTGCGGAATGTGTTTCAACTGCCATAGAGCAAGGTACCGTTGGTATTCAAAACCCGTTGTTTCCCGGTCAAGCCCAGGACTTTTTGATCAATTTTGGCGGTCGGGGTATAAATGCCGCTGGCTCGGATGCCATCAGGGCGTATGCTCTTGAACCAGCCTTGGTAGGTAATGAAATTGAAAAATCACTTTCCAAGTTTGATGCGGTATGGACATCGAGCCTTTCCTGGAACAATACGGACAGGCCAATCGGTACGGCCATCGATAACTTTGTAACATCTTCTGGCGGGTTAAACTCGATTGAAACATTGGATTCCGCACTCAGCTCAACCATTTTGAAACCTTTGCCTACCGGTGGTGTGGCTGGTATTACCTTTAAGACGGATTATCAGTTCACCAACTTGCCAGCCTTTGTGAATCCCAACTATCGCCCTGCGTTGCAGTTCCAATTTGAACAGCCGTTGCTCCAGGGTTACGGTGTGGAAATCAACCAGTTGCGTCCTTCGCATCCAGGTAGTTTGTTGAATCCCGGTGTTCTTAACGCCCAGCCCGCTCAGGATGGTATTTTGATCACCCGCATTCGTTATGATCAGCAGCGTGCTGAATTTGAAAGAAACCTGAACTACCAAGTTCTAAATGTGGAATACGCCTACTGGAACCTTTACGGCGCATATTGGACTTTGTTTGCGCGTGAACAAGCTCTCCGCCAGGGATTTGAAGCTTGGAGAATCAGCAAGGCCAGATTGGATGCAGGTACCATTACCTTGGCAGATCTTGCGCAAACTCGCGGACAATATGAACTATTTCGCGGCCAGCGTCTTAGTGCTTTGGATGATGTTTTGGAAAAAGAACGCCAGCTTCGTGCTCTGATGGGCATGCCAGCGGAAGATTCCACAAGGCTGGTTCCAAGCGATTCTCCGACCTTGGCAAAATTCGAGCCAGACTGGGATACCGCTTTGGATGAGGCCCTTACACTTAGGCCTGAAATTTACATCTCGCGTCAGGAAGTCAAGGCAAAGCAGATGGATTTGATCCTTGCCAAGAATGCATTGATGCCCGACCTACGATTCTTGTCCAGCTATGACAGCAATTCGATCGGTTCAAGGTTGGATGGCCCAGACGGCAACAATGCACTTAGGAACCTTGCGGAAAACAGGTTTAACAACTGGTCGCTTGGTTTAAGGTTGAATGTGCCAATTGGTTTCCGATCGGCTCATGCTACTGTAAGGAATGCCCGTCTTGAATTAGCCAGACATTATGAAATCCTCCAGGATCAGGAATTGAAGGCCGGCAGATTTCTGGCCCAATCGTACCGCAAGATTTTCACCAACTATGAACAGATTCGCGTTCAGCGCGCACAGAGAGAAGCCTTCGCGGAACAATTGAGAATCCGCTTCCAGGAATTCCTTGCTGGAAAGGGTGCCGGAAACCGAACCCGCGATACTGTTGATATTCTGTTGGAAGCGCAGAGATTCTGGGCCGATGCCCTTGCAAATGAATATTCCTCAATTGTTCAATACAACATAGCTCTTGCCAATTTCGAGTTCGCCAAGGGAACCATACTGAAACACAACAATATTCATGTTTCAGAAGGGGCGCTTCCAGGTGTTGCACAAGTTCGAGCCGTGGAGCATTTCAGGGAGCGAACCAAGGCACTGGTACTTCATGAAAGAGAAAACCCAATTATCCACGGTGTAACGGATGAGAATTCTGGTAACCCCGGATTGCCACAGATACCCAAAGACAGCGCTGTATCTTTGCCAGCCTTGTTGAAAGATGCCCCCGCCCTGCCAACCGAGGAAACCAAAATAATGGATTCTGGCAAGCAGACTAAAAATGATGCCGCGCCTTTCCTTGAAAAGGTTCCATCATCCAGCGGGGAACTTCCCAAGGGGGTCGCTCCCGCCTCTATCAATATGAATCAGGGAGCCAAACCGTCCTCCACGGGGTTAAAGTTTGAAAAACCCCAAATCCCTTAATTGA
>JBEGQX010000013.1:0-13480 GCA_041180805.1 Planctomycetota bacterium | reverse complement strand
GTGACCATGGAACATTGGAGTCGAGCGGATCTGTTTGATGCCAGTGGATTGGAATGGGTGTATCCTTCGCCCAACCTGCGGACACTTTCCGCCGCGCTGCTATACCCGGGTATAGGATTATTAGAAACCACCAATCTTAGTGTTGGCCGGGGAACAGATCGCCCGTTTGAATGGTTTGGCGCACCTTGGATGGATGGAGTATCACTGGCCAGGTTGCTGAACGAACAACAATTGCCCGGTTTGCGTTTTGTGCCTTGCAGGCAGACACCATCATCAAGCGTATTGGCCAACAAGGAATGCAGGGGAGTGCAGATTTTTATCGATGATTGGAAAGTGTTCGAGCCAATGCGTACAGGCATGGCAGTGGCCTGGGCGCTTCACAAGCTACACCCGAAGGATTGGAAAACCGACCGCTACAACACCTTGCTTTTGAACAAAGCCACACTGGACGCCGTAAACGCTGGCAAGCACTACCTGGAGATAGAAAAAATGTGGCGGGCGGATCTTGCAGCTTACGAGCAACGCCGGGCAAAGGCATTGCTGTACCCATAGAAACAAAAAACCTGCGATGAACATTCTTGCGCCGCTAAGTGGGGTGGGGTTCGCCCAAGCGGTTGTTCCTGACAAAAATGTCATCCGTCATTCTTTTTTGCCAATACCACATGGCGTTTTTGATCCAGCAGATCCCGGGTTAATGAAAACGTGTCGATCTGCTTCCAAGGAAATGTGATCTTCGTCACATCAATCAAGCATGGGTCAAAACAAAAATAAGTGACGCCTTTACCATCCGAATCAACCGGAAGTGGTGTGATAAACTTTCCGTAATAATAGGTGAACTTGTGGTTGGTGATCCCCAGGCTCACCAGGCTCACATCGGGAGGAAGATGGCTTTTTATACGGGCCATTTCTTCCAGGGTTCTTTCACTTCGTTGAACTTTAACATCCATGAAATAGCCAAGGTTAAATACCAAAAGACCCACCGTCATCACGCCAAGACTCAGCAGGATTCTTTGCCGTCCAATCATTATCCAAACGCCGATAACCACAAAAGACATCCCATAGAATACTGTCGATGGCGTGGGCAGCGTCCACCGACTGAAAGTAATTCCTGGAATTTTGAACGGCAGCAATGCGATTGCGATTCCTATCAGGATAAAACTTGCAGCTATCAGGCAGTTAAACCTTATCCATGGTTTTCTGGCCGTTGACTCCGTGGCAACAAAAGCCACCTCCGCAACCGTACCCATGAAAAGTGCCAGCATCGGATAAAGGGTTGCAAAGTAACGGGTTTGTCCACCCGGCGGAATCCAAATGGTTAAAAACGCAAACCCACAGGCAAACAACGCAAAGAACAACAAGGGTTTATAAGGCGATAGCCTGCCACGAAAAGAAGGCAGTAAGTACGCTAAAAAAAGCACCGACCAGGGAAGAATCGATCCAAAAACCTCGAAGGGAAAACTCCCAAGATGTTTGAAAAAATGAACCATGTTCCAGGAGTGAAATCTCGAGGCGGTATCATTAAGCCACAAAGCCTTGGCCTCGGATGCTCCGTGCCTGACGATGTAGGGAACCATCCAGGCAGCCACCACAACGATTGTGGATGACAAACCCGCAAGCATTGGCAATGTGAAAAGATAGCTTAGGTTCCGGCAATAAAGCAGATAGAAAAAAACACTGGCGCAAAAGTAAGCCAATGGTTGCAGGCCCCCTTTGCAAAGCGAGGCAAGCCCCACGAATACCCCGGCACTTATCCAGGTTAAAACCGAAGGCCATTTTCTTTCATAACCCCAATGCCAAAGTATAAGGGAAGCACTCAGAAACAGAATATACACCGCCTCCGGTTCCGCCTTCTGGCTTATGATCATGATTTCGCCATTGGTGGCAAACGCAACCGCGCTGGCAAAAGCCCCTGCCTGCGAGAAATAATTCCGCGCATAAACATAAATCAAAACGCTGGTAAGGAGGACAGCAACGGCCGAAGGAAATCGCACCGAATAAGGGTCATAATTGCCAAACAAAATAGAGCTGCCCAACATCATCCAGGAGCTCAAGGGGGGATTGCTTTGGAATAGTAACCCTTGTTCCCTTGGGGTGATGTAATCATCAAAATATCGCATTTCAAATGCGACCAATGCCCTGCGGGTCTCCTCCCCCCGCATGGTTAGGATTCCCAGCCTTGGAAACAAACCCAGGGTTAGAAGAAGAACCAAAACCCAAAATGTTTTTTCCCTGAACCTTTCGAGGAAAGGATTTCCACATGTAAATTTAGAAGCTTCCATGAATGATGAATCCACCGGAATTATAAGTTCATGACGGACATAATCCTTGGATGGAAGAATTTAACCCATCCAAAGTTCATGTGGAAAGAAGGGGAATGGTATCATTTTTTGGGTAACAAAAAAAAGCCCAGGCTTCCCATCAAGAGAAACCTGAGCTTTCTATGTGGTCAGAGTCGGGCTTGAACCGACGACCCCAGCCTTTTCAGGGCTGTGCTCTACCGACTGAGCTATCTGACCATCCAGAAGGTGGGTTCAGGTCACCCCTAAGCCATCCCTCTTTGCCTTTTTAAAGGGCAATTTCAACTTAACGAACAATCACCCCAGCGTCAACCTGCTGGCGGGTTACTTAATCTTGTTCGTTGGGCGGACCATAACGAGCCCACCGTTTGGACCAGGAATACCACCTTCCACCAGAAGGAGGTTGTTTTGCTGGTCTATCTTCACCACGGTAAGGTTGCGAACGGTAACGCGGTCTGCACCGTAGTGGCCAGCCATGCGAATACCTTTCTTCGGACGACCGCTACCTCGGTTTGAGGCATTGGAACCCGACGAACCACGCTGGCGTGAACCTTTTTTCACACCATGGCTCATGCGAAGGCCCTTGTAGTTATGACGCTTCATAACACCGGAGTAACCACGACCCTTGGTGGTGCCGATCACATCTACATTCTTGATTTCCTTGAAAACCTCGTCCACGGTAAGCACCTTACCAACCGTCAGATCGGCGTGGGGCTTATCGAGGCGGAACTCGCGGATATGGGTTTGTGGTTCGCATTCAGCCTTTGGAGGAAGTTCGGTGCCCGCGGGAAGCTTTTTGCGGCGCTTGGATTCAAGCTTGGCGGTTACATGGCCGCTTTCTGCGCGGCTGGCCTTGCGGCGGGGCTTATCAAGAAAACCCAACTGAATGGCATCATAGCCATCTTTGTCTTGATTACGAACCTGCAACACGGGGCAGGGCCCCAATTGAATTACAGTCACTGGGAATACTTTTCCCTGATCGTTGTAAACCTGAGTCATACCGACTTTCAGGCCGAGCAAACCTACTGGCATGGGAAACTCCTAAGATTAAGCAACTGTCTGGCCCCGGCATGCACCGGGTGAGCATCATTGCCGGCCTTTCCAATAAGGAAAAACCTGATGATTTTCTATGAAGATAAGATATGAAAGCAGACAATCGTCGTCTACCGTGGTAGATTGGTCATTCAAAGGGAAACGGGCCCTCTCGAACAATTATCAATCGAAATGTCACAAACTATTGCCTTTAAATCACTTGCATTAATTTTAACAACTTGGATTCTTACTCTTGGAATCCTCTCCGCACAGACTGCCGCTACCGATACCTGGAAATTAGAAACCCTTTACCGCAAGCAAGGCGACTCGATGAAAGGGTTTCTGGTGGAGGAAAGCGCCAAACAGGTGGTGTTTAAGTGCATCATTCGAAAGCCGGGTGCACCCACACTGCTATTCACAGAAATTTTCGATCCCAAGGATGTGCTTCGTGTGGAAAAACTACCCGAGGCAGAACGAAAGATTTTGTCTTCCCGCCTTGATTCGCTGGCCAAAGAAAGGGAATTACTGGCAACATCCCTGAAGCTGCTGGATCCCAAGACCAATCAGGGAAAAAACATTCAGGAAATCGTAAAACTTGAAAAAACCTCGTGGCCATTACCACCCCAAAAAACCGAGGCACTGAAGTATGCATCGCAATACTTCAACCTGACCACCAACTCGCGGCCAGAGCTGGCCCAGCTAGCGGCCATTCAACTGGAACAAGTTTTTTCCGCTTACGCCCGCACACTTCCACCCAAGCGAAAATCCTTCAAGCCCACCAGCATTCTCCTTACCAGGTCCCTTGAAGACTACCAGCAAGCCCTCAAGGGAAATTCCATCCAAATGGGTAACCCCGCCTACTTCGACCAGAAACAAAACCTCGTACTCTGTGGAAGCGACCTGGATCGCATGAATACACAACTCGAGGAAACAGCAAAGCATCACCAGGCAGAATTGGAATCTTTGGCCAGGCGCGAGACGGATATGAAGCAACTTTTCAAGAACAAGCTGCCCGCGGATTACCAGAATGCTTTTCAGGAAAATCGCAAACGCATCCAGCAGGCCGAGGCAACCAACAGGGAGCTTTTAAGGAAGACCAGGCTAAAGTTATTTGAAAGACTCTACCACGAGGCTTTCCACGCCTACCTTTCCAACTGTGTGCTGGATGAAGCCGATGAGGAACTACCCCGCTGGCTGAATGAGGGACTTGCGCAAATCTTCGAATCCGCGGTGTTTGAAATTGGCGAGCTTCGTGTTGGACATGCCGACAAACCAAGACTGGAGGCGATCCGCCTGCTTGTCAACCAGAACAGCCTGCCGGAAATACGCACCTTGCTGCAGGCAAAGGCGGACTTTTTTTTGGTATCGCATGAATCCACACGAGAGGTTTCAGAAAAAATGTACCTCGCCTCGTGGGGGCTTGCATTCCACCTTGCATTCCGTTCCAAAGTGCTCTCAGGCAACCCCTTGCATGATTATGCCAGGGCTATCAAGGGTAAACAGGACCCCATCGCCGCTTTTGAGAGATTGACAGGCAAAAGTCTGGATGCCTTCCAAAAGGAACACATCCAGTATCTGAAAACTCTCAGGCAGGATGGCACCTCGCCACTGCAATAATTATTTTCCTGTGTTGGAGTTTGCCTCCACCGGGGGATGTTTGATATCCCTCAGGGCTTCCTCGGGAAGATGTGGAATATGGGTGGCCACCTGATGACCAATGATGGGCAACTGTTCCGGATCCCCTTCGGATACCGGCTTGCGAAGGTAGCGTACCAACAGATAGATGGCGACTCCCGCCAGCACCACCATCACCGCTATAGGCCAGGCATGGGTGACTTTTTCCTCGGCACTTTCAAGCACCGTCTTGAATTGCTCTCCAAACCAGAATGCCAGAAGAAAGAAAATGCTGTTTCCAATTCCCGCGCCGATCCCATCCGCAAGGATAAACCTTGCCACGCTAAGCCGCAGCAGGCCCGCGGTAAGGAACAACGGCATGCGAATGCCCGGAACCAGTCTGCCCACCAGTAATATGTTCACTCCATACTTGTCAAAATTGTGGATGATGCGATTTTGGGTTTCCTTGGGAACCCACTTCAGCATCCAGGGCTTTTCCAGCAGCCTTTTGCCATACAGCCTCCCCACGATGTAAAGAAAGCTGTCGCTTAGCACCACTGCAACCACACACACCGGCAGCATCAGCCAGCGAAGCAAACCGTACTCGGGGTGGCTCGCAGTCCACAGGCCGGCGCATACCACCGCTATTTCTTCCGGTATGGGGGCGCCTAGGCCGGCTGCAAAAAACATGCTGGCAAAGAATAGAAATGCCTTCAAAAGTTCTGCGTCTATCTCAAACAATATTACTCCCACTCCCTTGCAACCGCTTCTTCCTTGGCACTTTATAGCCAAAAACCTGCCCTTAATGCAAAGCCAATGGATTGATGCCTTGGAATTCCCAGCCTTTTCCTGTTATTCTCTCCTTTTCTTGTTCACTACGCCATTCGGGGAACCATTCCATGAAACTAGGTCTTATTAATTCCGCCTGGGCACAGGCTGGCAGGGATACTTCCTTCGGAATTCACAAAACCAGGGAGATCGGCTTCGACTGCATCGACATTTTCGCAGACCCCCTGGATACCGATGCCCGCGAGCGCAGGCTTATCCGCACCGAATGTGAAAAGGCGGGCCTGCCCATTATCAGTGTCGCTTGTGTCGCGGTGGGATTGATCGATTTTAACCCCAGTGTGCAACGCTTTCACATGGAACGCTGCCAAAAGTACCTTGATATGTGTTACGAATTCGGGGCGCAAAATCTGCTGTTGGTATTGGGCGAGTATATTTGGGAAAAACAGGTTATACCCCCTGCGGAACAATGGGCACTGGCGGTGAAACATACCAGGGAACTGGGCAAATATGCCTCAGACCTCGGGCTTGAAATCGCCATCGAGCTTGAGCCCTTCAAGCTTTCGCTGGTTAACAACATCTCCAGCATGGTTCGCTTTCTGGACGAGGTGAACCATCCTGCGGTCGCCGCCAATATCGATGTTTCCCACATGCTGCTCTCGGGCACACCTGCGGAGGAACTTCGCAAATTGAAGGGCAAAGCCATCCATGTTCATATCAGCGATTGTGATGGCAAAGTGCATGGGGATCTTCCACCGGGAAGGGGTGTGGTGAATTTTCCCCCTTATCTGGAAGAGATCAAAAAACTGAATCTGAAGGGCGCCATCAGCATTGAATTGGAATATTCCCCGCAACCAGACAAGATTGTTGAATGGGTGCAGGAAGCTTACCAAAGCACCGCAAAACTCATGCAACAGGCCGGCTTGCGTGGTTAACGCAAGTTTTGGCACCTGTTGCGTTTAAGAGATGCAGCCAAAGGTAAAAACACCAGGAACATCGGTATGAAAAAGAAACCCAACCCCAGCACCCCCAAAGCTTTGCGGGAAATGTTTACCAAGCTTCTGCAAAATCGGGTGCAACAGGCCCGCAAGGGAACTCTGCCTCCGGATGACGGAGAAACCGTGCTTCCCCATGGCAGCCTGACAGGTATAGCCATCGACCCTGCAAACGCCTGGAAAGAATCGCAGTTTTGTCTGAAAGCATCGCTTGGCAAGGCTCCTTCAAGTGTTCCATGTGTTCCAGGTTGGGCAGGGTTCGTGCAATCTTTAGGAAGCTTCAGCGCCATGCCGATGGCTAGTGGCCATTTCCCGCATGCCATGAAAAACCTTTGGGATCTTCCGGAAGGTTTAACCGGGGAAACCTGCTGGAATACAGGCCCCTCGCTTCCCGAGCTGGAAGGTTGGGTGAATCATCCCAAGCAAAGCGTGGCACGAAGTTTGATCGCCACGGGTATTTGCAGGCTGGGGGGCGAACACGAGCTTGCCGAAAGATACCTATATTCCATCAAGGGGGATATTCCCTGCGAAGCATTCCAAAATGAACTGGGTGCTCTGGAATGGGCAAAGGGTAGCCACACATCTGCGCGCAACTGCTGGGAAAAAGCCGCTGGCCTTCCCATGGCTGATTTCAACCTTGGGCTGGCCTGGCTTGCCGATGGCAACAGGAACAAGGCTGCCAACCATTTTCAGCAGGCCTTAGCCAATATTCCAAGCTCTTCGGGTTGGCATCATCTGGGCGAACTTTACCAGCAAATCAACTAGGCAATTGCTGGCCATTCAAGCATTAAAATTCGTCATTATCGGAATGAACCAATCCAAAGGATCTCATGAAATCAGGCTTGGACTCACTTTTGCTTTACATCCAACAGAAAAGACCCCTAAAATCATAATAGTTTCAGTGCTTTAATATGTTGGGGTATTTCCATGTTCAAAAATAAGGCCAAGACGGGTTTCACTCTCATAGAACTTCTGGTGGTGATTGCGATTATTGCCATCCTTATTGGTTTGTTATTACCCGCTGTCCAGAAAGTGCGTGAAGCATCCGCTCGCATGAGTTGCCAGAATAACCTCAAGCAGATTGGTCTGGCGGTGATGAATTACGCCAGCACCTTCAACGGCATGCCTCCCTCCAGTTTTGACGATACCGCCAACCCGGCACCTGCTTTCCCAATACCAATCCCTGCCAACCAAACTCCCAGAAGTGTTCTGTTTCTATTGCTGCCCTATTATGAGCAAGAATCTCTGCAAAAGTCTTTTAACCCAGCCCAGGATTGGAGGCAGGGACCACCATCCCCCAACCGTACCGCGATCCAGGTTCCCATTAAAACCTTCCTTTGCCCATCCTCACCAGAAGCAACCAGAACAAGAACAATCACCAGCGGTACCTTTGGAACGCTTAGTGGCGCAGTGGCAGATTATTTTGTGATCAACCGCATCCGTGCTGAAGTTGCCAACACCCTGACTCCAAACCCGGGCTCTGGCTGGTCTGCTTGCATGCAACCCAACATTATTACCACTATCGAAAGCATTACCGATGGTACTTCAAACACCCTGATGTTCGTTGAATCGGCTGGTAATCCAACTCTTTACAACATGGGGAAAAAGGGATCCCTATCTGCCGCGGCAACCAACTACACCACAACTCAGGGCGCAGGCATCTGGGCAGATCATAGAAACCCCATCACCCTGGATGGCTGCAACCCTACCACTGGTGGAGCTTACGCGACCACGAATGCCGCTGTTCCGCCTGCCGTGGGTGCGGCTGTAGCCACTCGAACAAGGGCAATCAACTGCACCAATGACGAGGAAGTCTATTCCTTTCACTCGGGTGGGGCCAGCATGGTCCGTTGCGATGGATCGGTTGCCTTTGTGAAAGACAGCATGACCATAGCGACCCTTGCAGCGTTGGTCACCCGGGCAGGTGGCGAGGTACTTGGGGATTACTAAGCTTTCGATCCCCGCCATCCTGTTCGCAAGCGGCCTGCCATAACGCTTCCATAAAAGTTGGACCTTTGTTACCATGGGTCTATCTCTTAAAGGGAAGCCTCGCAATGACCCGCCTGCTGGTAGCTTTTTTATTCCTGCCTTTGGCATCCATCGCACATGCCGCTGAAAAATCCAGCCCGGATTGGTGGTCCTTCCGTCCTTTGCAGAAAGCCACGCCTCCGTCCATTCAAAATCCTTGGGTCCGCAACCCCATCGATGCCTTCGTTCTAAAGAAGTTGCAAGAAAATGAATTAACCCCCACCGTGGAAGCCAGCCGTCAAAAGCTGATTCGCAGGGTCTATTTCGACCTGCTTGGGCTGCCTCCCACACCAGCGGATATCGATGCCTTTCTGGCTGACACCAGGCCGGAAGCCTACGAACATTTGGTGGATCGCCTGCTTGCCACGCCCCATTATGCTCAGAGATATGCCCGTCACTGGCTGGATGTCGTGCATTTTGGAGAGACCCACGGCTACGACAAGGATAAGCTTCGGCTTAATGCATGGCCCTACCGAGATTATGTGATTCGTTCGCTGATGCAGGACAAGCCTTATGGAAGATTCATCGAGGAACAGTTGGCGGGTGATCTATTGCACAGCGGTTCCCCGGATTCCATCGAGGCGCTAGGTTTTATCGCTGCGGGGCCATGGGATTTCATCGGCCATGCCGAGGTTCCCGAAACCAAGATCGATGGCAGGGTGGCCCGTCATCTCGATCGTGACGACATGGTCACCAACACGGCCAACACCTTCCTCAGCCTTACCGTTCAATGCGCGCAGTGCCATAACCATAAGTCAGACCCGGTATCCCAAATCGACTATTACAACATGCAGTCGGTGTTTGCCTCGCTGGACAGGGCAGACAAACCTTACTTCGCCGATCCGGTGGTTCATCAGCGTTATGCACAACTAAGCGAAACCATCCGGGGTTTGGAAAAATCTCTGCAGGAACTACGAACCAAGTCGGCAGGGTTAAGGCAGGTTGCCGAGGTGGAAAGCGAGTTGGCTAAACTCAAGCCCACCAATCTGGAAAAAAAACCTGAGTTCGGCTGGCATAGTGCCATCTCCGCCAACCAGAACGCTTCCCAGTGGGTGCAGGTGGATCTTGGAAGTGTTCGCAAATTCTCCAAGGTTCTGATTCACCCTTGCCATGATGAATTCAATAACATCGGGGCAGGTTTTGGTTTTCCGGTTCGCTATGTGGTGGAAGCCAGCAATGACCCCGATTTCAAAACGCAGGTCCAACTCCTGAGCGACCAAACCAGCAACGATGCGAAAAACCCGGGGTTGGATGCGGTTACGATTGCAACCCATGCCATGGATGCCAGGTATGTTCGCATAAGAGCCACCAAGCTTGCTCCGCGTTCCAATGATTTTATGTTCGCGCTTGCCGAGTTGGAGGTGCTGGAAGAGTCTGGCAAAAACATCGCCTTGGGAGCAGCGGTATCAGCATCGTCCTCTATTGAGGCTGGCCCCCGCTGGGCCAAGAAAAACCTGACCGATGGCATCTGGGCCATTCAGGGTTCCGATATTGCCACCCACAAAACCAACCTGCTGGCCAAAAAGGCACAACTGCTGGCCACCGTTGTTACGGCAGCAGAACGCGATTCTTTGAAAGCTTTGGAGACCAATCTGGCAAAAACCCGGGCTGACATTCAATCTCTTGGCAAACCCCAGGTAGTGTATGCGGGAACCATTCACCATGGCACAGGGGCATTCGCCGGAACCGGGCCACAGGGAGGCAAGCCCAGAACCATTCATGTGCTTAAGCGTGGCAATGTTGAAAAACCCGGAGAACCTGCCAACCCCGGTGCCATCAGCGCCTTCACCTTTGCCAAAGCCAGCTTTCCCGTTGCCAACGAAACCACCGAGGGCGACCGCAGAGCCAAACTTGCCCTGTGGATCACCAATTCTGATAACCCCCTGACCTGGCGTTCCATCGTCAATCGAGTTTGGCGCTGGCATTTCGGCAGAGGCATCGTCGATACTCCCAACGACTTCGGCAGAATGGGTAAAACCCCCTCGCATCCGGAACTTCTTGACTGGCTTGCACAGGACTTTCTCGCCAACGGCCAATCCATCAAGCACCTTCACCGACTTATCCTTACCAGTTCCACCTACCGGCAGGATTCCTCTCATGATTCGCAAAAAGCCGCCAAGGATAGCGACAACGCACTTCTTTGGCGCATGAATCGTCGCAAGCTGGAAGCCGAAGGCATTCGCGATAGTGTTCTTTGGTGTTCCGGTAAATTGGATGAGACTTTGTTCGGCCCAAGCTTCCAGGACTTCGTCATTGAGAAACCCGAACACTCGCCTCATTACCAGTACCACCTTCATGACCCCAATGACACGAAGGCGTTTCGCAGGGCTATTTACCGCTTTCTGGTACGCTCGCAACAACAGCCATTCATGACCACCCTGGATTGCGCGGACCCATCCATGCAGGTGGACAAACGCAATGAGTCCATCTCTTCCCTGCAGGCGCTGGCCTTGTTGAACAATGGGTTCATGCTGGTGCAATGCAAGGAATTCGCACAAAGATTGGAAAGGGAATTCCCGGCAGAAACCCGGGTACGCCAGGCATTCAAGATAACCATGGGAAGGGAACCCGGCGCGGAGGAACTTTCCGAATTACAAAAGTTCCTGACGGAAAACTCCCTGGCAGACCTGGCGCGCGTTTTATTCAATCTCAACGAATTCAGCTTTGTCGATTAAAGGGAACTCCGGATGTTCACAACAGCAATGACAAGGCGTGAGATGTTATGGCAGTCTGGCGGCGGACTGGGGGGCATTGCATTGGCAAGCCTGCTTGGCAACCACCAAGCCACCGCGGCTACAGACGGTTCTGGCGGGCTGGCAGGGTTGCCTCACCATGCTCCGCGCGCCAAGCGGGTCATCCAGTTGTTCATGGCAGGCGCTGCAAGCCATGTTGACCTTTTCGATTACAAACCCGAATTGATCAAACGACATGGGCAGGAAGCCAACTTTGGGGAAAAGGTGGAAGCCTTCCAAAATGGCCTGGGCCCCTGGTTGAAACCCATCTGGCAATTCAAACCCCACGGCCAAAGTGGCAAAATGCTGGCGGACATTGTCGCGCCTTTGGGCAGCGTGGCGGATGAGATCGCATTTGTGCACAACATGGTGGGCAAGACGGGTGTTCACAGCCAATCCACCTATTTGCAGGCAACTGGTTTCCAGAACCCCGGTTATCCCGGCATGGGCTGCTGGGTCAGCTATGGGTTGGGCAGTATGAACCAGAACCTGCCCACCTTTGTGGTCCTGCCAGACCATCGCGGTTTTGCCAGCAATGGCCCCAAGAACTGGGACAGCGCCTTTCTGCCCACCCAGCATCAGGGCACCATCCTTCGTCCGGGTTCAGCCAACCCCATTGAGGATCTTTTCCCCGCGAAGCAGGGCGATTTCATTTCCGCCAAAAGCGGCAGGGCTTCCATGGATATGCTGAAAGCCCTGAACCAAAAGCACCTTCAGCGCAGTGATGGCGATACAAGGCTTGAAGCCCGCATACAGAGTTATGAACTGGCGGCACGCATGCAACTGGCCGCGCCCGAAGCCATGGATATTTCCCATGAACCGAAGCACATTCTGAAGATGTACGGCCTGGATTCCGACCCGGGTTCCTTCAGCAAGGAAATCAACGCACCCGAGGAAATCCATCATTTCTCCACCAAGTGTCTGGTGGCAAGAAGGCTGCTGGAACGAGGCGTTCGTTTCGTGCAAATTTGGTCCGGATGCGACAATGGTTTTCCCCGGCGCAACTGGGACAGCCACGAGGATGTGCAGCGCGATCATGGTCCGCTTGCCGCGGGCATGGCCCGTGGCGCCGCGGCACTGATTCAGGACCTTAAACAACGCGGGTTACTGGACGATACCATCATCCTCTGGACCACCGAGTTCGGCAGAATGCCCAGCTCACAGGGTGGCAAAGGCAGGGATCACAACCCCTATTGCTTTACCAACTGGCTGTGTGGCGGTGGAATCAAGGGCGGTGTCAGCCATGGCCCAAGCGATGATTTTGGCTACAAACCCCAGGACCGCAACAACCCCACCGAGGTTTACGATATCCACGCCACCATGCTGCACCTTCTTGGAATCGATCACACCCAGTTAACCGTCCGGCATAATGGGATCGATCGCCGGTTGACCGATGTGCATGGCCATGTGATTGAGGAAATTATCGCATAAAAGGGAAAGGCCCGGGCGATGATGCCAGCGGGCCTGAAATTTACGGAACTGTCGCTCAATATCAGTCGAGTTTGATTTCGAGGTTTGGCGTAGCCTGTTTGATTTCGATGGAAACCTCGGGATTGTCGCGGTTTCCATACTTTTTTAGAATCTCTTTAACCTCTGCCGTCTTAGAGCTTTTTCCTTTAGCAAAGCCTTGTTCAAGCATTTGATCCTTCGGATCCCTGGGACGCCATTGAAACCACACTTTGTGCTTGGCCGTCACCATTCCATCCTGGGTGGAATCGTACTTGGCTACAAATTTTCCCTGTTCATCAGAAACAGCCCAGCTTGGCCGACCCGATTCAGGTTCAAAATTAATGAAAAGGTTGGGAACTGGTTTTCCTGAATGAGTAACCGTTCCAGAAACCGGAACCACAGAGGGCCCCTTGTTTCCGCAACCGATTGCCAACAATCCCATCAAAATGGAAGAGGCTAGGAATTTAAGTTTATTCATGATTCTTTTTGGGGAGATTAGTAATAACCCACAACCTCGCCATTCGCACGACTATGCATGGATTGATAG
>JBEGQX010000012.1:0-8579 GCA_041180805.1 Planctomycetota bacterium | reverse complement strand
CGGCTTGTGCCTCGGGATCCACCGCCCTGGGGAACAGAAGAGCATTTCGTGGGATGGCTTTTTCCGGGTGCGAGATTCCCGCAACCGCTGCGTACAGGCTGCCTATGTTAGCCCCGCCGGTGGCCCGGCAGACCACTGGCTTTATGTCATGGTTGGCATCGCCCGGCACGTAGGAACGAACTATGGTCAGTTTATCGGCCTGGTTCGCAAGCTTGGGGAAGGGTGAACCAAATAAAACGCCCGGCAATTTGGTTTGTACCGTTCCCAAGGGACCGCGAAATTCCTTGGGCGACTCCGGTTTGGGGTCGAAGGTTTCCACCTGACTTGGGCCACCGTGCAAAAACAGGAAGATGACCGATTTTCCAGTCAGGGCAGCTTTTTCCTCAATTCCGGCCAGCGACGAAGAAGCCAGACCCGCGAGGCCGAAACCACCAACCTTTAGGAAGTCACGCCGCCGCAACCTATGATCGTGATCCCAGAAAGTAAGCATCGTATTGTCCTTAATTCATGGAAGGACCTTCATAATAAGATAAAATCGGCATATCTGCCAAGAAAACTTGGGCTTTTGTGCCTTAAATGGGGATTAAAGTTCGCTTTGTAAGGGGATGATGGCATGCTTTGGATCCGAAGGTTGCATATGTATTCCAGTCTGGTCATGCTGCCCTGGGTGATCCTGTACGCAGTTACCGCCATGCTTTTCAACCACCCAACCTGGTTTGGCGATGCCCCCTATGTTTCCTACGGCCCTTCCGACCTTCATTGCACAACGTTGGTAAAAAAAGAAGATTTGCAGTCCATCGCCCAAAAAGTGGTCGAGGTTTATGTTTCCAGCCACGACAACAAGGGGGGCATGAAGCTTACCAGCAAAGTTACCCCAAGGTATTCCCGTGACTTTGCCTTTGCCGTTTGCAAAAGGGATGGCGAGGAAACCAGCATTCTTCTGGATGTTGTCGGTAATTATGGAACGGTTCGCACCCAACCGGTGGTTGCACCCAAAAAAGAAACTCCGGCACCCTTTGCCGTGGGCAAAAGCAATACCGGGTTTACCAGGCAGGGTTCCAGTGCTTTGCCCAAGTCAGATTCCGCCCCGGAAAAAATCGAAGTGCCTGATGGGTTGCATGAGAAGTTTCTTGCCGCCATTCCTGTCATACTGGAAAAGACACGCATGCCCGGCGGTGCCATCACGGTGACTTCAGTTCCGGATTTGATTTTTTCCGTGGAGTTCGATGGTCAACCCTGGCAGGCCCAGTTCAACGCGCTAACCGGTTCCTTGCAGGGCAGGCTGCTTTCCGAGGTACAGCCGGCCGAATTGGGCTGGCGAAGATTTCTGCTCAGGTTGCACACCGTGCATGGCTTCAACGGTGGCATGGGTCCACGCTGGTTTTGGTCCACACTGGTGGATGTGGTTTCGCTTGCCATGCTGTTCTGGGCTTGCTCCGGCGTGTGGATGTGGTGGCAGGTTCGCTCCACCCGGTGGCCCGGGGTTACCCTTTTGGCGGCGGGATTTTCCATCGCCATCTGGCTGGCCGCAGGCCTGCATTCTTTCTTCCTCATACCTGTTTCAAGGTAATTCCCCATGGCACGATCGCTGGCTTTTGTTGCTGTTTTAATTTGCACATCGTCCCTTCTTGCCAACGAGCCAAACGAGGTTGTCTTCAAGGCGAAAGCGGATGGAACCGAACAACGCTATGTCGAGATTTTGCCACCCGGTTTTGATGCCACCCAAACCCACCACCTGATGATTGCCCTGCATGGTCATGGATCGGATCGCTGGCAGTTTATCCGTGATAACCGAGGTGAATGCAAGGGTGCGCGGGATGTCGCCACCCGCCAAGGAATGATCTTTGTCTCACCAGATTACCGGGCCAAGACTTCCTGGATGGGCCCCAAGGCCGAGGCCGACATGGTGCAAATGATTGGTGAACTCCGCGAACGGCACAAGGTTGGCAAAATATTCCTCATGGGCGGTTCCATGGGTGGCACAGCCGCGCTTACGTTTACCGCCTTGCACCCGGATTTGATCGCAGGGGTATGCAGCCTGAACGGTACCGCAAACCTCTTGGAGTACGAAAAATTCCAGGATGCCATCCAGGCTTCCTTTGGTGGAACCAAAAAGCAGATCCCTGAGGAATATAAAAAGCGCAGCGCCGAGTTCTGGCCGGAAAAGTTCACCATGCCCGTGGCTTGCACCACAGGTGGTAAAGATGAAGTGGTTCCTCCCCAGAGCGTTCTCAGGCTGCTAGAACAACTGAAAAAGCATGGTCGCAAGGTGTTAAGCCTCCATCGGGAAAACGGAGGCCATTCCACCGGCTACGAGGATACCTGCGCCGCGCTGGAATTTATCCTCCGTTAAAGTATTTCACATTCAGGGTTGTCCGCCTATGGCATTTAGAGTTGGGGCATAGCTAAAATAGTTATGTAATTCATCCAGGGGTGCCATCATGAAACTGTTGCTGAACTTGTTCTATCCGGTTTTGGCGGGTCTACTAAACCTTTTTGTGTATAGCTTTGCGTTCGCGTTCGAGAAGCCATCGCAAAACCCACGGGTGGTGGAGTTTCGGCAAAATTTTGATGATGCGGTCAAAATCGAGGATTTGAATCTTAGAAATAAAAAGCTTTCCGATATTTGTGATGAGATCGCCGGACAGTTTTCCGATTATCCCCTGGTGGCGGATGTCCTGAAGAATGGAAAAGAGAATAGCAAAAGCATCGCGGATGGCAGGGATAAGTTTGAATGCATACGCAAGGCGATGCTGGAAGCTTTTGTCATGCTGAGTTTCAAGCCAAAAATGGAGGCACCTTTGCCAGAGGGTTATCCACAACCCACCCCGGTTGGTAAAGTGGAAATCAAAACGCTTCCTGTTTACAGGCTTGCCAAGGTCGCGGATGCTGGAAACTCCAACAAGTTCATGACCCTCTTTTACCACATTCAAAAAAACAAGATTGAGATGACCGCACCTGTTGAAATGACCATGAAACCAAACGGCAACAAGTGGTCGGAAAATTCGATGGCCTTCCTCTATCAGTCAACCGCATTGGGTTCCACAGGCACCAAGGATAAAGTCGATGTGATCGATTCCAGCAAAACAACAGTTGCAAGCATTGGAATGCACGGGAAGATGACGCCGGAGGCGATTTCCAAGGCCAAAACCATGCTGGTAGAGTATCTGCAAAAGAATCCCGAAAGCGGCCAGATCACCGGCGACTTAAGGGTTTTAGGTTATAACAGTCCATTCATGCCGGCTGCGCTTAGTTATTACGAGGTTCAATACGCTATTTTGCCGGCTAATAAATGATCCTAATCCTTGTCGGTGCGGAATGGACCGGCGGGAAGACCCGCCCCGTTGAACAGGTTCCCCACGGTGTTGTCGGCCCAGGCATAGCGGGCAAATAATGGCGCCTTGATGCTTTCATGGCTTAGAAGAATCTTATCGCCTTCGATGCGGGCGTTTGCGAAAACCCACTTCTTATCCGCGCCGGCAATCGCAAAGCCCTTCAGGCCATCGCTCTGTGCTTTTAATCCACCATCGGTATTCTTCATCTGCAAAATGATCTGGTTGCCTTTGGTTTCATGGCCTGCCAGGGTCGGGCCCTGATGGGGAATCTTCTGCCCGTACACGGTGGCCAGCGCCCAAAGTGCCAGGCGATACCCCACGGTTTGCTTATCCTTGGGGTGAATGTCGTTGGCCTCGCCGGCATCCAGGGTGACAGCCATGCCGGTATGTTTCAGGCGCAGGGTCCTTGTCATTTCCTCACGAACCGTTACCCAGCCGGTTGCCTCGACCGGTTCGGATTGCAATTTGTGAAAGTTGGGAAGCTGAACCCAGGCAAAGGGGAAATCGCCCTGGCCCCAACGGGCGCGCCAGTCGTTAATCAGCGTGGATAACTGATCCCCGTACAAATTTGGAATGCCACGGGCCGCGTTGTTTTCACCCTGATACCAGATCGCGCCACGGATGGCGTAGGGAATAAGCGGATTGATTTTGCCATTGAAGAGGTTGCCGGGGTGATGGTTGTTTTCCCTGGGCTGGGTTGGTTTTTGTGGCGCCCGTGCCGGGGCCTTCCCCGCGGCCTTTGCCTTTTGAAACTTTTCAAGTTCCTGCTTGTATTTGGCCTCGGCCTTGGCGGGTTCATACTCGGCTTCCTGTTTCTTCCAGTTTTCCAGCACCGGTTTCAAAGAACTGACAGCGGCCTGGGCCTCGTAGCTTGTCCACGATTCCACGGGCGTGCCACCCACCGACGAATTGATCAGACCCACCGGAACCTTCAGGTTTTGATGAAGTTTACGGCCGAAGAAATAAGCTGTGCCCGAGAATCCACCCACCGTTTCCGGCGAGCAAACCACCCAGCTACCCGAACCGGTTTGCTGGGGCTTGGTGTTGGAACCGGAGCCTTCCTTGAACATGCGAATTTGCGGGAAATTGGCGGCGGCTTTCTCCTTTTCATAATCCTTGCAGCGATTCACGGTCATGGCCATGTTCGATTGACCGGAACCCAGCCAGACCTCGCCCACCAGAACATCCTTGATGGTGATGGTGTTTTTGCCCTTGATTTCCAAAGTGTGCGGGCCACCCTTGCTGATCTTGTCGAGGTTTACTCTCCACGCGCCGTCTGCGCCGGCCTTGGTCGTTTTTGTCTGCCCTGCAATGCTGATGGTTACTTCCTCGCCACTGTCCGCCCAGCCCCACACGGGAACGCTTGCATCCTGCTGCAGCACCGCATGATCGGAAAAGATGGCCGGCACCTTTACATTGGCAAAAGCCAAAGGAGTAAGTCCAATCAGATGAAGGCTGACAAGAATCCGAACCAATCCAATTCGCATGATGATCTCCATCCAAAATAGTGTGAACCAGAATGAATGATCATAACAAATAATTTGCTGATGTCTTCCGGCGGGCGTGTTATTTTGGCAATTCTGAAATTCATACCGGTGGAGGAAGATTGATGGTGCGTGCATTCCTGTTATTGGCGGTGGTGGCAAGCTTGGCGGCGGATGATCCGAGTGTGTTTCGCACCGTGGTTCGCAAGGGTGGTGATGATGGGGTGCATACCTATCGTATTCCCGGGCTGGCCTGCAGCACCAAGGGTACCTTGCTGGCGGTGTTTGACCTGCGCCACAAGCACTCGGGCGATCTGCCCGCGGACATCGATGTGGGCCTGATGCGCAGCACCGACATGGGCAAGACCTGGCAGAAGATGCAGACCATCATGGATTACGACAAGAATGAGAAGGATGCCCGTGGCAATGGCGTGGGGGATCCTTCCATTCTTGTGGATCGCAAGACCGGCAATATTTTCGTGGCAGCACTCTGGAGCAAGGGGAACCGTGGCTGGAATGGTTCCGGCCCGGGCCTTACCCCCGAGGAGACCGGCCAGTTTGTGATCGCCAAAAGCTCGGACGATGGTGTTAGCTGGTCGAAGCCGATGAATATTTCCGCCACGCTGAAGGGTCGCGATGCAAAATGGAGGCTTTGCTTCCAGGGGCCGGGCAGCGGCATCCAGTTGCAGGATGGAACGCTGGTGTTCCCCGCGCAGTATCGTGATGCGGATGCGGTGGCGCATTCCTGTTTCATCTTTAGCAAGGATGGCGGCGAAAGCTGGGCCATCAGCGCGCCCGCATACCCCGGCAGGAAACCCACCAGTGAATCGATGGTTGCACAACTGCCGGATGGCAACATCCTGATCACCATGCGTGATGAATCGCGGCCGGGCAAGCGCGCCTGGGCAAGGTATGACTGGAAAGACGACCTAGGTAGTGGCAAATGGAGCGAGCCCTGGTGGGTCAACCCCGACCCCACCTGCATGGCAAGCCTGGTAAGCCATCCCAAGGGATTGCTGTTGTTCTCGAACCCGAATTCCAGCAGGCAGCGCATTGCCCTGACCATTCGTGCCAGCACCGATGGTGGCAAAACCTGGTCGGATGGAAAACTTCTGGACGAGCGACCCTGCCAGTATTCCTCGATGACGGTTTTGCCGGATGGCAGCATCGGCGTGCTGTACGAAACCGGACCCAAGAGCGGGGTGGAACAGCTTGCGTTCGCGCGCTTCCCCCTGGAGTGGGTCACCCGGACAAAATAAGCGGTTGAGGCCTTCATGAACACATCTGCAAAAGAGCTGGAACCTTTCTACCGGAGGCAATTGCTGGAGGATTGCCTGCCATTCTGGTTTCCCCGTTGTGTGGATACTCAGCACGGTGGGTATCTGCACTGCCTGGACAGGGACGGCAGCCTGGTGGATACCGACAAATCGGTTTGGGCGCAGGGGCGCATCGCATGGATGCTGCTGACCCTGTACAACCAGGTGGAGAAAAACCCGCAGTGGTTGCAGTGGGCGGAATCCGGTCTGGGGTTCATCAACAACCATTGCTTTGATGACGATGGCAGGATGTTCTTTCATGTGACCCGGGAGGGAAAACCGATTCGCAAGCGGCGGTATGCCTTTAGTGAATCCTTTGCGGCGATCGCGTTCGCGGCCCATGCCCGGGCGACCGGAAGTGAGAAGTCACGCAGCAGGGCGCAGGATCTCTTCGACCAGTTCATGCAGTGGAATTTCACCCCCGGCCTCATGCCCGCGAAGTTCACCGCGGAAAGGCCCGCCATGGGCATCGGGCCGCGCATGATAGCCATGGTTACCGCGCAGGAATTGCGCCTGAATTTGGGCGCCGATTCCGAGCTGGATGCTTGCATCGAACGCATGATTGAAGAAATAGAAAAATGGTTCGTGAAGCCGGAAATTGAATGTGTGATGGAACAGGTGGATCCCTCGGGTGGAATCATCGATCATTTTGACGGGCGCACCTTGAACCCCGGCCATGCCATTGAGTGTGCCTGGTTCGTGCTGGAAGAGGGCAAAAACCGCAGGCGGCAAGATTGGGTGCGCCTGGGTTGCAACATGCTGGACTGGATGTGGAAGCGCGGGTGGGATCAGCAGCATGGCGGGCTGTTTTATTTCCGGGATGTGCATGGCAAACCGGTGCAGGAATACTGGCACGATATGAAATTCTGGTGGCCACACGATGAGGCGCTGATCGCAACGCTTCTGGCCTGGCAGTTGACTGCGGACGGCAGATACTTGCAGTGGCATGAACAAGTCAGGGAGTGGTCATTCAAGCACTTTGCAGACCCCAAATATGGGGAATGGTATGGCTACCTTCACCGGGATGGCGGTGTTTCCACCACACTGAAGGGCAACCTTTGGAAAAGTTTCTTTCATCACCCGCGTGCCATGTGGTACTGCTGGAAGTTGTGTTGCGAGATGAACCGGGGCAAATAACAGCGGAGTTTGATCATGCGCAGGCAGAGAAGGAATTTCCTGGGTGCGGCGGTGGGTGCCACTCTGGCTGCCGCGCTTCCCGCGAACGCGGCTCAACCCCTGTCTTCCGACAGTGATGCGGAAAAACGCAAAAAGCTTCTCCAGTGCCTTGGCGGGCCCTGGCCCGAGGGGCAGCCCCTGGAACCACGGGTGGAGAAGACCGAGCAGAAGGAAGGCTACCTGCTGCACCGGGTCAGTTATATGGTAGAGGCGGCTGAGAGAATTGCTGCCTGGCTGCTTGTTCCGGATGGTGTGAATGAGAAGAACCAGGCACCGGGCATTTGCATTTGGCACCAGCATGCCGGCCAGTACGAGGTGGGCAAGGATGAGCCGGCGGGTGTGCGGTCACCCAATTATGGCAAGATGCACATGACAGGCCAGGCGCTGGCGCGTGAAGGCTATGTGGTGCTTTGCCCGGATGCCGCTGGTTTTGGGGAAAGGAATGTGAAGCCGAACCCTCAAAACAACAAGAACCTGAATGGCCGAAACCTGGAGCATTATCTTTTTGGCATGTATGTGGTGCAGGGCAAATGCCTGGCTTGGAAAAACATTCTGGACATGAAGCGCGCGGTGGATTTCATTTCTTCGCGGCCAGAGGTCAAGGCAGACAAACTGGGCTGCTACGGCCATTCCATGGGTTCCACCCACACCTGGCAGGTGGGTCCATGGGAACCCAGGCTGAAGGCGCTGGTGGGAAATTGCTGCATGCCGACCTACAAGGCCATGGAGCGCACCAACCTTATTCATTGTTTCCCAAACTATGTGCCCGGCTGGCGCCAGCATGGTGACATTCCGGATATTGTCGGGTTGATTGCCCCCAGGCCTCTGCACCTGAACTTTGGTGAGACCGACGATGGCAGCCCCATCGAAGAGGTTCGTGCCGCCATGCCTGTCATCCAAAATGCCTACAAGGCGAAGAACGCCGGTGATAAGTTTACCTGGTTCATTCAGGAAAAGACCGGCCATGTGCTAAGCGATGAGATGTGGAAGCTTACCAGGGATCATTTCGCCCGATACCTGAAAGGCTAGGCCATGCAGGGAATGCTGACGGTTGGAATGATGATGATTTTCCAGCAGCAGGGTTGGGAAAATCTTCCGCCGCTGCCCGATGAGGCAGGTTTTGCCTCGATGTTTGCAGGGGTGGCGGGTGACAAACTGGTGGCGGCCGGCGGGGCCAACTTCCCTGACAAGAAACCCTGGGAGGGCGGCACCAAGGTTTGGCATGACCGGGTCTTTGTGCTGGATGCAGCCCAAAAAGAATGGCGGCT
>JBEGQX010000011.1:0-5482 GCA_041180805.1 Planctomycetota bacterium | reverse complement strand
GTCCCCGATACCGGAACCAAAACCCGGGGTGGATGGGCGTGAGGAAATCAAGCTTATCTACGATATTATGATCGCTGCCATGCAAACAGATAGCACACGGGTAATGACATTTCGCCAGCCTGTAAACACACTTCTCACTGCTCTGGGAATCAAAGTTCACCCACATGACATGAGTCATTACCATACAACTTTGGGCGAAAAACTGGACGCATCCCAGCGCCGTGACCTGGCGCAAAGCGAATTACTGGCGGGCTTTATGGATAGATTGAAAGCCACCAAGGAAACCGACGGCACAAGCCTTTTTGATCATGTGGCCCTTGCTTACGGCAGTAATATTCGCACCGGGCATGAACTAAGCAACTGCCCCACCATTATCAGTGGACGTGGCGCGAATTTGAAATTGGGTCACAACATAGTTGCGCCCAAGGACACGCCCCTTTGCAACGCATGGCTTTCAATGCTTCATGGTGTTGGTGTACAGGCCGAAAGGCACGGTGACAGCACCGGCCCACTTAAGGAAATTATTGCCTGATATTTTTAACCCAAGTAAAACCCAAAGCTATCTTAAGGTTCATGCAAGTTTACCGGATGCCTCAATCGGCCAGACATCTAGTACAACTCCATTTTCATGAACAATCATTTCCCGATGCAAGTTGCAGGTTGTACAAGCATGGGTTGGAATCAATTCCAGCACCTGACTGACTTTCCAGTCGGGTGATTGCTGGATGACGCAATGTTCCTCGGATAGAAAATAAGGAATGACCACATCCGGATATCCCTTGATATCGGGCACCCCGAATTCACAACCGGCACCCTTGATACCAATGTCGATCACAGACCTGTTCATCACTGGCCGGCTGATTACTCTTACAAGGACGGATAATGCTATCTCAAATTCAGGAACCAGTTTGTGGTATTGTTTGTCCATAGTGGCATAGGTGCCTGCTTGAACCTCATCCAACCCATCCAGAATGCCGGTACTGTCATAGGTGGCGCTTGAACAACCGGTAACGCATGGCACCTGGATTCCGTTTGTCTCAAGATAAGTTCTGGTATCCAGCGCCAATTTCATGGCCGAAATCGCTTTGGAACCACGCTCAACTCGATCCAGCATATTTACAAGATGACCCTCAAAAGCCTGCAATCCACCAAAAACAACGTTAGAAAGCGTTTGGATGGACCGCGCCAGTTCCAAGGCCGGTTTACCCGGGGTCACGCCACAGCGGCTCATGCCGATATCCACCTCAATAAACAAATGAACCTGCGATTGGGCCTGGAGCGCGGCCTGCGAAATTGCTACCGCTTGCTCCAGGCAGTCAATTGCAACACCCACCCTGGCGGTTTTTGCCAAAGCCGCAAGGCGTTTGGTTTTTAAGTCACCAACTATCTGGTTGGCAATCAGGACATCCAGGATCCCATTTTCAACAAGTATCTCGGCTTCGCCGAGTTTTGCACAGGTCATCCCAACTGCGCCGGCAGCCATTTGCATTTTGGCAAGCGTGACACATTTGTGGTTTTTAAAATGCGGCCTAAGCTTGGAGCGACGGCTTTTGAAATAATCCGCCATCCTGGCTAGGTTTCTTTTGCAAGCCGCAAGATCCAATAGCAGGGATGGTGTTTCCAGCGCGTCCAAAGTTTTGCCAATTCGGGCGTCTATTCCGGCCATGGGTTTTTCTCCACGGCCAGGGAATACAGGACCGACTTGGAATTGGTGTATTCATGCACTGCTTCCTGAAAACCCAGCTCCGCGCCAAAACCACTCATCTTGTATCCATAAACAGGCACATTCGGGCGCAAGGCGCCACCACCGTTGATGGCAATCCTACCGGCTTTAATCTGCCGGGCCACCCTTAGCGCCCTTCTGCCCTCGCTGGTCCAGATGTTTGCCATCAGGCCAAAGTCACTGTCGTTGGCTATCCGGATTGCCTCGTCCTCATCTTTGAAAGTGATAACACTCAGCACCGGGCCAAATATCTCTTCACGCGAGATGGTCATCCGGGGCTCCACACCATCAAAAATCGTTGGAGTTTGAAAGCAACTTTCATCGCTATAGATATTCTTTCCGGAATAAACACAGCGGGCTCCCTCTTTTTGGGCAATTTCAATGTATTGAAGAACTATCTGTTTGTGTTGCCTGGTTGCAAGGCATCCCAGATGGTTTTCAGGGTTCATCGGGTCGCCTTGGCGCAGGGACTTGGCCTTGGCGATAATTCGCTCCAAAAGTTCGGCTTTCTGGCTTTGGTGAACCAGCAACCTGGATCCTGCGACACAAACCTGACCAAGGTTGTAAAAGATACCGGTGATGACACCATTGACAACCATTTCCATATCGGCATCTTCAAAAACCATGCTTGGTGTTTTACCACCCAGTTCCAGCAATACGCCCTTGATGCCATTCTTGGCGGCAGCCAACATCTGCGAGCCGGTCTGATGTCGCCCTGTAAATGTTATTTTGTCGATGCCCTTGTGCTCCACCAGGGCGGCACCAGCTTCAGCGCCGGTACCATGAAGAACATTGATCACTCCGGGTGGAAAGCCTACTTCCTGGGCAAGTTTCGCAAGCATCAGGGCGGATAACGGCGATACTTCCGAGGGTTTTAAAACCACGGTGTTTCCGCATGCAAGAATGGGAGCCAGCTTGATGGCCGCATTGGTAAGGGGGAAATTCCACGGGACAATTGCCGCTATTACCCCCATCGGTTCCCGAAATTGCATGGTCACATTTTCAGGAAGGGTTCCGTAGCATTTGCCGGCGATTTTATCCGGAAGACCGGCATAGCTTTCAAAAAGATTGGCGGCACACGGGATATCAAAACCAAGTGTATCACGGATTGGCTTGCCAACATTAAGCGTGTCAGTTTTAGCCAGGGCATCCAAATTGGCGCGAATTTTTTCCGCCAGCCTGAATAAATACCTTCCCCTTTCCAGGGGATCCATCCTGGGCCACGGGCCGTCGTCAAAAGCCTTCCTGGCACTTATCACCGCTTTGTGTACATCCACAGAATTAGCCAGGGCAACCTTGGTAAGAAGTTGTTGGTTTTCGGGATTGATTACATCCCAGGTTCGTTTGGAATCACTTTCCAACCATTGATTGTCAATAAAAAGCTGGTTTGGCCAATCCATGATGAATTCCTTTTTTAGAAATAAGATCATTCCGCGAAGGAAGTTGTGAAAATTCATTCAAGGAGGTTCTTATCGGTCTAATTTTCTGATATTTTTCAAACATGTAAAAACAAATTTGTTTCAGGTATAAATTTATCCCCACAGGGTGGTTTTGCCTTCTGCATCATCGCGGTTAAATATTTGACATTTCATCGAAATAAGAATTTGTCATCCTATTAAATTAAGGCCTCTAAAATCCGCTGAAGTAAAACGATTGATTGTCAACTTGCTTATATGAAATGCAAGCTAGCATGGTGTAAAATTGATTATTTCATCAGGCAAGCATTCGGAATTAAACTCATTGAGGACTGGTAAATGAATTTCAGAACAACAATTTTATGGATGGTAATTTTATTTCTATTTCCACAAGCCAGCCGTGCGGAATCGATCGCCAAACAGAAACCAAATGTGATATTTATTCTTACGGATGACCAGGGATGGGGTGATGCCGGTTTTGCAGGGCATCCTTACGCCAAGACACCAAATCTTGACAAATTTGCCAGCCAAAGCACATGGTTTCGGCAATTCTATGTTTCTGCAACGGTGTGTTCCCCCAGTCGTGCCTCCTTCATGACTTCTCGTTTTCCTGCGCATTTTCGGATTCATGGTCATTTTGCGGAGCATAAATTGAATGCATCGCGTCATATGCCTGATTGGCTGGATCCCAAAGAGGTCACACTTCCAAGTCTTCTTAAAAGCGCTGGTTATTCAACTGCACATTTTGGCAAATGGCATCTTGGCAACGGGGACGAGGCCCCCGCGCCACAAGCGTACGGATTTGAAAAATCCAAGGTCGTCAATGGTAATGGACCAAGCTTGGGGGATGAGGCTAAAAACTCTTACTTCAGGGCCAAGTCCACCGAAATGATTGTGGATGAAACCATAAAGTTCATCAAAGAAAACAATGGCGGCCCCTTTTATGTGAATCTTTGGACCCTTTTACCCCATGCAAAATTAAATCCTACCCCGGCTCAACTTGCGCCATATGCGAACATTTCCCCTGATCCCAAAGCACCTGGTTTTGGAAGTTGGATGCAAAGCTATCTTGGAAATGCGCAAAATTTAAAAAGCCAGATGCAGGTTTTCTGCGCATCCCTTACCGATCTGGATACCCAACTAGGGCGCCTTTTTCTGGCTCTAGAGGAATTAAAGCTTGCTGAGAACACCATTATCTTTTTTTCCAGTGACAATGGTGCCGAGGATTACAGGGTAGGAAATGCATCTAATGCAGGGGTTGGAAACACGGGTCCCTTAAGGGCACGTAAACGTTCCATGTATGAGGGGGGAATAAGAACCTTTGGCCTTGTTCGATGGCCAGGCCATATACCTGCCGGTAAAAAAGAGGAATCCACAGTTACCAGCGCTGTCGATTTTCTTCCAACCGTTTGCAAGCTGGCAGGGGTTGATTTACCAAAGAACTTACCTTGCGATGGTGAGGACGTAAGCGATATATGGATGGGGAAAACCCGTAACCGCACAAAACCTTTGCATTGGGAATGGTTGTTTGGTGTTCAAGGTGCAAAAGACCGTTATATGCCCCCTTCCCTGGCAATCCGTGATGGTGATTGGAAACTATTCGTGAATCACGATGGTACAGGAGCCCAGTTATTCAATATTCCAAAAGATTCCGGTGAGGAGAACGATCTGGCAATGTCCAATCCGGATGTAGTTAAAAATCTGACTCAAAAAGCGTTAGAGTGGGTAAAAACTTTACCAGCCAGCCATGCAAGAAAGTCAGTGAAAAAATCGGCCATGCTTGAAAATACGCCAACTCGTTTGATTAATAGGGCATTCAAAGATTCCGAAACTAATCCTCCATCCATCAATTTTCCGTAAGCAGGAAAGATTGATCACTGAAGGCAGAAGCACTCCCGGCAACAGGCAAAAAAATGATGTCGAAGTGATCAGATATCCAAGGCCAAATGGCGGGAAAAAGGCTTCCCAAAAGTCCGGGAAATAAAGCTTGGCCTCGAACCAAATGTTCATTTCTTCGATCACCAAGGAAAACTGGAAACATCGAAATATCTGCGTTAATAACCATCGAGGAAGTCGCGAGGGAATTCTTGTATTTCGGCTTTTGCTGGTAAGTGTGGATTGATTCGAATTTTCCTGATGAGGGTGTTAAGGCCCGTGTACTTTTTACCTGTTGGACGATAACATCTGGCTATTTTTATCAATTTTGTGCCACTCAGGTTGAATTTTACAAACTGGCGTTTGATCCAAACCATATAGGGGGCCGCTTAACTTTCGATCATCTTCATTGGTCTCCCCATGGTATATTGTTTCCACACTGGCATTTGTGGAAACAAGGTATGCGCAC
>JBEGQX010000010.1:0-17244 GCA_041180805.1 Planctomycetota bacterium | reverse complement strand
CTTTTTAAACAATAATTGCACACATCTGCCGGTTGTGTTTATGATGATTTGAAACAGAAATTATAAAGGAACTTCACCCATGCTCATGCACCGCTTAATTCATCCAGAGATCAACCGAATTCTGGGCAAAGCCGGACATCATGCCAGGATATTAATCGCAGACGGGCACTATCCCGCCTCCACCCAAAAAGGCCCGAACGCTGAGTTGATTCATTTGAATTTCGCTCCTAATGTCCTTACCTGCGCCCAAGTTCTAGAAGTATTGCTTACGGCGGTACCCATCGACCAGGTAAACACCATGATGTACGACTCCACCGATCCCTACACCCTGAAAGAAGATCCCCCGGTATGGGATGATTTTCGACGCATCCTGAAACACGCGAACCTGCCCCTGGAGTTGAAACCCATTCCCAAATGGGATTTTTACAAGGAAGTGGCGACTCCCGACCATGTCCTGACCATTCAAACGGCGGATACCCAGCGGTTTGCCAACCTGATCTTATCTATCGGGGTGCGCATGGACGTGTGAGACCTAGGGAATATTTTCAGGTATGTTTGCGAGAAGGAACATGGGCCTGTAGACGGCCTGATCCTGAAAAAGTCTCCCGAAATCCCACGAGTTAACACAGTAACTTACCAGCACCTGTTTGCCATCGCCGTACCAGCCATGCGCCTTGGATGAATAGGTGAAAAGTTTTTTGTCTTTGGAACTTTCGGGACAACGATAGATAACAAACGGTTCGGACCATGGCCCTGCAGGGGATTTTGCAATCCTGCCCAGAATTTTCTCGCCCAGACCATTTTCAGTATAAGTTGCGAGATAGCTTTTTCTGTTTTTGAGGTAAATCACCGAGTACTCCGTGGCGACACCACGAAATTGCTCCTTCAAATCACTGATTTTATTTTTCCAGCCATCCAACCCATGAAATTCCCACTTGGAATAATCGCCAAAGGAATGCCTTGGGACCCTTGCCACCACCATGGATCGGCTGCCGAATGTTGGTTTTGCAAAATCCTTGTAACCGTAGACATAGATCCATTCCCCCTCTGCCAAGACGGAGGAACCGAAATTCACTTCTCCGCTTTGGTTTCTTTGAAAAAAGGGAACCTTTTCATAGAGAATTTTCCAGTCCAGCGGATTACCAGAGTTATCCTGGATGGTTGCAAGAAGAAGTTCTTTCTGCTCAAACCCAAATACCCCACCGCCCTTGGTATCCACCATTTTCGCAAAAAATATGTGGGTGCTTCCTTTTTCGGTCCAGTTTCCCAGAGGCCAAAGATAGGAACCATCTCCGGAAGCTTGAAAAAAGCCAGTTATCTTTCCTTCTCTGATTCTCTCGGGAAACACCGCATCGCCAAAAGCGGGATTTTGGGAAGAGAGAGCAATGGCATTGCGTATCATTACGGAATCCTTGCGCTGGCCATCAACCACCTTTCCATAAATCGAATCACCAAACAACCAGAGAATCTTCTGGTTCTGGACGGGAACCGAGTACACGGCATCGCCTCCGATCCAACCGGACTTGGTCAGGAACATCTGATTCCAACTTTCGGCAATCGTGGAATCCGCCTTGATTGCCTGCCCGGGGATGGCAAGAAGATAAAAATTGATAAGAATGGAGATCATTTACCTGTCTTTTCCATGGATTCCAGGATTTGCACCGCATCCACTACCACATATCCATCGGAACCCTGATTAGATATTTGAACCTGCGCCTCTTCGCCCTCCCGCAAAGTGACTGTGGCAATTTTTGCAAGGAGATTATCAATAGGTGGTTTGAGTCTCTGGTTGAGGCTGAATGATTTTTCCAAACCCGGCGCAAGTATCTTTATGGCGACCTTTGTGGAACGATTGTCATTGTGCGGATAGGAAACCCTGACATCATAGGTGGCCGTCTTTTTAATTTGAAACCGGAATGTGGCAACCGATTTGCCATCCCTGGCGTTTCCTTCGTGCAGATAGTCCTTACCTACATAAGGTTGATTTGCCGAACTGTTCTTCCATGACCCTGTGCATACAGCCTGGTCGTTATCCATGACAAGACCTGCCAAACTTGATGCTTTGATCTCCGAAGCATTCGTTTTCCTTGGGGGACCGGAAAATTCCAAAACCTGACCGTCCTGGAGAAGCTTTGAACGGATTTTCTCATAACCAACCTCCTGAACCATTTTGGAATCCCGGATGGCCAGCATCGCCACCGTGGCCGCTGATTGGCCAAGGATCATGAAAACTGGCTCCATGCGAATGGAGCCATAGGCGATATGGGAACTGGAAACACAAACAGGAACCACCAGGTTTCCGCACTGCCCTTTTTTTGGAAGAATGGCACCCAGGGAAATCTGGTAGGGGTTTAACCCCACACCTATGTCACCTTCATTCTGCACAAACCCCTCAGGGGTGACATAGCGCTGAACATTATGGGAATCCATGGTGTAACTGCCCATGCCGATTGGGGCAGGCGTTGGTTTTTTGGCAAGAAGCTCGTTTTCAGTCATCACAAAATCGCCAACCATCCTTCTTGCTTCACGAATATAAAGTTGATGCGGCCAATGGTTGTTATCCTTGAATTCGTCTTTGGCCAGGCCCCATTTCTGCATTTCAAAACGGGTCTTTTCGGGGATTCTGGAATCATTAGCGACAAAATAAAGCCAGCCCTTTTGGTAATTTTCATGCTCCCGGATAATCTCCCGCCTCCTTTCGTAGGAGGCCTCTGGATAATCATAATTCATGCCGATGTTGTCGGTGCTGAATGGCCCGTGGTTGTTCGTGTCTGTTTTCAGGTTGGGTATGGGATCGTACTTGTCAAAAGTTTCATTCCAGCCCCTGGCATAAACCCTGGCAAGCAATTCGTAATCCCCGGGATTATAGTTTTCAGGTTTTTGAAATGGAACCCGGTTCGGGTCATGCCGGGTCAGGCACATTCGAAAACAATAAGCCTGAATTTTTTTATCTTCCTCGCCATACTTTCCTGGATGATCAGGACTTATTTTGGGCAATAGTCCGCTTCCAGGATCACCTTCAATCTTGTAGGGGCTGATGTTCATCTTTCCGAAATGATGTCGATGATGAAGCACCCCGGTTTGAACCCCGTTCCATGCTTCACCATATTTGGCAAGCGATTCGCGACCCACATGATAATCAATCCTCGCCGCTGCCATCAGGTCGCCCTCATAGGTGGCATCCACAAAAGTCTTACCCTGGAAGGTTTTCCCCGACAGGGTTCTTATGGAAACTATTCTTCCATTTTCCAAGACCACGCCTCTGGCCCGATCGAGGAATTCTTCCCTGAGTAAGGGTATTTCATATTCCCGCACCAAATCTTCAAAGACTTTCTCAGCGACATGCGGCTCAAAGATCCACATGGTTTTTTGCGAACCATCCATTGCCGGAGTGCCCTGCCCCTTGTTGCCATACGATTCCATCTTCTGCCATTTCCAGGTATCGGGTTTTTGATACTCCTTCCAGACACGGTGATAGAAATCCCTGGCAAGACCGCCAATAACGGCTTTGTTCCCTGTATCGGTATAACCCAACCCACCGCTACTGAGCCCACCCAAGTGCTTATCCGGGGAAACCACAACGACCGTGCCGCCCATTTTTTTCACCTGAACTGCGCAGGTCACGGCTGCGGCGGTTCCGCCATAGATAACCACATCTGTTTGTGGCTGAACTTGATGGGAAAGATGGAAGGAAAGCACCAGGGCTATCAACTTAGGATTCATGAAATTTCTCGAGGTTGCACGAATATCTGAAACCAAAAGTATACGGCGTAGAAACATGTTTGACATCCATTCAAAATATATCTTGGGTTAAATAAACCCCGGAGGATAAATCCTGATTGACTTCACCCGCCTCAGATGGTCTGTTAAATAAATGATTGCAATTTAAAAGGAGAAAATGATGAAAAAGCTCGCATTGTTGTTTCTAGTATTCGGCTTATGCACGGCTCAGGCACAGGATAAAAAAGAACAGAAGAAGGCTCCAGTGCCTAATGTTCCACCGACCGAGGCCAATGTGCCCTACGGAAAGCATGAAAGACAGGTTCTGGACTTTTACAAGGCCAAATCAGACTCCCCCACACCGCTGGTTTTCTACATTCATGGTGGTGGCTGGCAGGGTGGTGACAAAAACTCTGTCGGAAATGTCAAACAGTTTCTTGACCTTGGCATATCCGTGGTTGCCATCAACTACCGCTATGTCAAACAAGCAGCAGAGCTGAAAGTTGAACCTCCAGTCAAGGCACCCCTTGAGGATGCTGCAAGGGCTCTTCAATTCGTAAGATCCAAAGCCAAGGAATGGAATATTGACAAGACCAGGATTGGTGCCACCGGCGGATCAGCCGGGGCTTGTTCTTCCCTGTGGCTTGCCTTCCATGAAGATATGGCCAACCCTGCCAGCTCGGATCCCATTGCAAGGGAATCCACCAGGCTTTTCTGTGCCGCCGTTAATGGTGCGCAGACCTCCCTTGACCCCAAGGAACTTCGAGAATGGATTCCAAATTACGGCTATGGAGCCCACGCTTTTGGCCTGGCAAATTTCCAGAAACTTCACGAATCCCGGGAGAGCGTATTAAATTGGATCAAGGAATATTCCCCCTATGGACTGGTAAGTAAAAACGATCCCCCGATCGGGCTTTTCTACAATAAGCAGGAAACACCTCCGAAGGTGGGCGCACAGCAAAAAGATCCCACGCACAGCGGGGTTATGGGAATCAAACTTGCCGAAAAGCTTAAGGAAAACGGTGTCGAGGTGGTGCTGGTACACCAGGATCTACCCAATACCCAGTTCCCGAATTCCGCAGCCTTCCTGATTGCCAAGCTCAAGAAATAAGCAGACCATCCATGAGGAAAGTCTTTTTTGCAATATTATTATTAGGACTCACATTTTCTCCTGGGCTAAACGCCCAGGAGAAAAGTGTCCGTCCCGGGATCAATGATCCTTTCAAAAAACCCGATGTTTCCTCGTATGTCGAAAAGTTCGAGGTGGAAAGTCGGGAGGTTTTTGAAAAGAGAAAAGAAATCGTCGTGGCTTTGAACCTTCAACCCGGGATGATCATCGCGGATGTTGGTGCCGGCACGGGATTGTTTACAAGGTTGTTCGCAACTTCGGTTGGGCCCAAAGGCAAAGTCCTGGCCGTGGATATCTCCAGGGAATTTCTCACCCACATCAAAAATACCTCCAAACAGTTGGGGCAGGAAAACATTGAAACCATCCTGGGGGATGATTTCAGCCCAAAACTCCCTCCAAATGGCGTGGATGTAGTTTTTATTTGTGACACCTATCACCACTTTGAATACCCCATTCGCATGATGACAGAGGTTCATAAAAGCCTTAAACCTGGTGGTAAAGTAGTGGTGGTGGACTTCCATCGCCAGGAAGGAAAAAGCTCGGAGTGGACCTTAAAGCATGTTAGGGCCGGGCAGGAAGTCTTTGAAAAAGAAATACTGTCCTGCAATTTTGTGAGAAAACCGGTCGATATTCCCTTTCTAAAGGACAACTATCTGATGGTTTTTGAAAAAAAGTAAGTCAAAAATCTGGGCCGAGTTCAAAAAAAGGCAGCTTTCATATTGTTGGATTCAAAATTCTGGGCAATAATTAAAGAAGTTACCTTAATTCTGGACCCTCTTGTATCCAACCTATTCTTAGTTACAAACCATATTTTTTGGTAGCACTTATTATTTGTTCCATCCATGGATGGACGGTAAGAGCACAGGACTTCACCTTTTTTGAAAACAAAATAAGGCCGGTCTTGGTGGAATATTGCTACGAATGCCATGCTGCTGGAAAAAAAATTCGCGGTGGCCTGTCCTTGGATACCAAAGAAGGACTGTTAAAAGGAGGGGATTCCGGGCCGGCGATTGACCCGAAAAATCCCCAACAAAGCCTATTTCTAAAAGCTTTAAGCCATTCGGCCGACATTAAAATGCCACCCAAGGGAAAACTGCCAGGGAATATGATCGGGGACCTTGAAACTTGGATTAAAAACGGGGCTCCAGACCCGAGAACCTCGAACGGTCCTGCAACTGTTGCCAACAACCTTGATTGGAAAAAGGCCAGGGAATTTTGGTCCTTCAAGCCCGTTCAAAAGCCCATGGTTCCTAATGTAAGCGAACTCAATCCCATCGATGCCTTCTTACGGAATACTCAAAAAAACCAGCAACTTCAGCCCAACCCTCCTGCCTCCCCGGCCACTTTAGTTCGAAGATTGAGCCTTACATTAACGGGGTTACCACCAAAAATGGAGGATGTGGAATTCCTGGTCAAAACCCCCACGGAAGACAGTTACAACATCTTGGCGGAAAAGTATCTGGGCAGCCGGGAGTATGCCGAGAAATGGGCAAGACACTGGCTGGATGTGGCGAGATACGCAGAAGATCAGGCCCATACCTTTGCTGTCAAACCAAACACCGAGGCCTGGAGGTACCGCGACTGGGTCATATCTGCTTTTGAGAACGATATGCCGTATGACCGCTTTGTAAGTTACCAGATCTGTGCGGATTTAATGCCAGAGCCTGAACGCAAAACCAATCTGGCAGCACTGGGCTTTTTTGGATTGGGCGCCCAATATTACAAGAACTCTGATGCCGCTCGCGCCATTGCGGATGAACTGGACGATAGGGTAGACACCCTTTCCAGGGGATTTCTGGGCCTGACCCTTAGTTGTGCCAGATGCCATGACCACAAATACGATCCAATACCAACCCAGGATTATTATTCCATCGCCGGTATATTTCATTCCTCCAAACTCGCCAACACATCCTTGGCAACCCTGGAAGAAGCGAAAAGGTACGATGAGGCCAAAAAGAAATACTCCGATGCCGACCATTCGCTACAAAACTTTCTCCGTTCCGCCAAAGAACCCTTTTTGCTGAAAAAATGCGAGGAACTAAAAGAAAAGTTATTGGAACTGGAAGGCTACTTGCAAAAGCGGAAAAACCAGCCAAACAGCCCTGCAGATTCCTCCCTGGATGCTTTGAACAAGTTTCTAGATAAGGTCAAGAACGACAAAAAATACAAGTTTCTGACCGATCCCTGGAATTCCATGGTCACGACCAAAGATGGTGCAGAAAAAAACAAACAGGCCGTTCAGGCGCGAGATGCCTTGGTTTCCATCATTCGGGATGAAAAGAAATCCTTCTCCAGCAAAAACCAGGACAAGAACAAGCAGGCAATCCTAAACGCGTTTTTTGATGAAAAGGGACTGCTGCCTCTAGGTGATTCCTGGAAAAGGCATCTGGAAAGTTCTGCCAAGGAAGAGCTTTCCGCCCTCGAAAAAAATGCTGCTCAGCTTAAAGATGCCATGGGGCCGGAATTTCCAACAGTCCATGCGATCACAGAAGCCAACCCAGTGGACATGAAAATCTATGTCCGGGGCAACCCAGCCAACCAGGGAGCTTTAGCCCCCAGAAGATTTCTAAGGGTTGTTTCCGGGGACACACCCAAAGCATTTACCTCTGGCAGTGGAAGACTGGAACTTGCCCGGGCCATAACCGATCCCTCAAATCCGCTGACACCAAGGGTTATGGCGAACAGAATCTGGGCCTGGACTTTTGGGAAAGGGATTGTCTCCACCCCCAGTAATTTTGGCTTTCTTGGGGAAAAACCATCACACCCGGAATTATTGGACTGGCTTGCCTTCCATTTCATGGAGTCCGGCTGGTCCGTAAAAACCATGGTCCGCACCATTGTCCAATCCAAGGCCTTCAAGGCTTCCTCCGCACCCAATGATCAGGATGCCGCAAACACATATCTTTCCAGGTTCCCGCTGCGCAGGCTCGATGTCGAATGCTGGCGAGACAGTGTTTTGTCCGTAAGCGGAAATCTTGAAAAGACGGCGGGAGGGCCAACCTTCAACCTTAATGATTCCAACTCCAACAAAAGAACCATCTATGCGAAAATCAGCCGTCATGATCTGCACTCTCTGCTCCGCCTCTTTGATTTTCCAGACCCCAATATCACCAGTGAAAAAAGAGTGGAAACCACCATTCCCCAGCAGCAGCTTTTCATGATCAACAGTCCCTTTGTCCAATTACAGTCCAAGGCGTTCGCAAAAAGCCTGGCCGCCTTGCAAGGTGGAACCGAGGAAAAAATACAAAAAGCCTACCAGACCGCCTTCTCCCGGAACCCAGAACCAACCGAGCTTGCAATGGCATTGGCTTTTCTGGGGCAGGCGGATGACAACAGTGAAAAAGGAATCAATCGGCAGGATCGCCTGGAAAGATTCTGCCAGGCGATTCTCGTTTCCAACGAATTCTTATTCATGGATTAAATGGTGCACCTATGAATTCTTTTTATTCCCGCAGGGAAATGCTGGCCAAGGTTGGTGCAGGCACTGGAATGATAGGCCTCTCCACCCTGATTGGCAGTCAGGCTACGGCAACCCCCGCCGGTTCAGGGCCTCTCGCACCCAAGCAACCCCATTTTCAGCCCAAAGCCAAAAGACTGATCCACCTATTCATGAATGGTGGGCCATCTCAGGTGGATACGTTCGATCCGAAGCCATCGCTGGTGAAATACAACGGCCAAAGACCGGAGGCAGCCGACCGGAAAACGGAACGAAAAACCGGATCCCTGATGCAGTCTCCTTTCAAATTTCACAAGTCGGGTAAATCCGGAATCGAGGTCAGCGAGATTTTCCCAGGAATTGCAAGCTGCATCGATGACATCTGCGTTATCCGCTCCATGCATACCAACATTCCCAACCATGAACCATCCCTTCTGATGATGACCAGCGGCGAAACCCAGCCCACACGCCCCAGCATGGGGTCCTGGCTTGTCTATGGACTTGGCACCGAAAACATGAACCTTCCCGGGTTTGTGGTTCTTTGTCCGGGAAAGCCCGTAGTTGGTCCCCAATTGTGGTCAAGCAGTTTTCTTCCAGGTGTATTTCAGGGCGCCCATGTCAATAATTCCAACATGGATCCCAAGCAAATCATCCAGAATATTTCCAACAACCAGCTAGGAATAAAATCTCAAAGGGAATTCATGGATTTCCTGGGGTCACTGAACCGTTTTCATGCCGACAAACGCAATCAGGAAAACCATCTGGAAACCCGAATTCAATCCTTGGAAATGGCATTCCGAATGCAATTCGAAGCCCAGGATGTCTTTGACCTTTCGAGGGAACCCCAAAACATTCGGGACGGTTATGGCAGCGGACAGTTTGCCCAGGCCTGCCTTACCGCAAGAAGACTGGTGGAACGCGGGGTAAGGGTGGTGCAGGTCTTCACAGGTTCAGGGCAACCATGGGACAACCATGACGACATTGCCAACCACCGCGGCCTTGCCAAGCAGGTGGACCAACCAATCGCCATGCTCCTGAAAGATCTGAAATCCCGAGGACTTCTGGAAGATACCCTGGTTCTATGGGGTGGAGAGTTCGGCAGAACTCCCGCTTCGGAAGGCGCCAAGGGCCGTGACCACAACAATCATGGATTCACTGTGTGGCTGGCGGGAGGTGGTGTCAAAGGTGGCTATGTGCATGGCAGCAGTGATGAATTCGGCTTTGCCGCCCAGGACAAGAAAATGCATGTGCATGATTTGCATGCCACCATGCTCCACCTCATGGGTTTCGATCATGAAAAGCTCACCTATCGCTATTCCGGAAGGGATTTTCGCCTGACCGATGTCGAGGGAACAGTACACCGCGAAATAATCGCCTGAGACTTACCTTCCATTTTTCTTCCCAAATCTTTCCTGGGAAAACTTCGATGAATGGTGAATTTAAAACCATGCTAAATTGTTTTCATGGATACATGCTCGCGGCAAAAGCATTAATGATTCTAACTTTTGCAGGGCTGGGCGGGTTTTCCATGGCGGAAGAATCAGTTCCCTTGTTCAACGGGAAGGATTTTTCAGGCTGGCGTTTTAGTGACCGCTCGGCGATGCCCAAGCCGATTCCCGCGGCTTGGAAAATCGAGAATGGTTCCATCATTGGACTTGGCGACCAAAAATCCATTCTGGCTTCGCAGTGGGATTATTCTGATTTCGAATTGGAATTTGAGTGGAAAGCATCCAGGGAAGACTTTGATGCGGATTTTTATGTCCATGGCAGCCGCCTGCTGGATGCGGATCCCATTCGAATGGCAAAAGGATTGGAAGGAGGCCCCCAGGAAAACGACCGGGCTGAGGGACAATACAACGCGGGGGCAAAGGGAATGATCGGGGGTGGCGGTAAAAACCGGGTGGCTGTGCCCCAACTTCAAAAACCGCTGGGGGAATGGAACATCTGGAAAATCACAGCCAACGGCGGGAACCTCTCTTTAATTTGTAACAACAAAACCGCCTGGACCTGCACAGACCATGTGCCAAGGAATGGTTATCTTGGGTTCAGGGTCTTCAAGGGCCCGCTTGAGATTCGCAACATCAAGATCACGGAAGCGGGCTACCAAAGCATCATGAATCTGGCGGATTGGGAGGTCTACCCGGGTTTCGGCGGTCGCGGAGCTTTGAATGATCATTGGAAACAGACTGACAAACTATGGGTCTTCAAGGGGCCGGGGCCAAGCATTGTCACCAAGAAAAAGGACTATAAAAACTACAGGCTAAGGGTTGAGTTCCTTTTTGCGGACCCAAATCCATTCGAGACGAACACAGGTATTTACCTTCGCGGAATTCACCCATGGCAGGCGGATATCTGGGAACACAAGTGGGGCTCGGGTTTATGGGGCATGCTTCATAGTTATGTTCCTGCCCAGAAAAACATCCAAGACCTCGGCAAAGCGGTTCGTCCCATCATTCGTATGGATAATCCGCAGGGACACTGGAATTATTTAGAGGTGCTGCTGGAGGACAATATTGTGTCCGTAAACTTAAATGGCAGAACCACCATTGACCGCTATCCCATCAAAAAAGTCGATGATAAATTTCCAGATAACGGAGGCATTGGCATTCAGGCACACTACCCATGGAAGGAAGTGCAATTCCACAACCTGCGTATCCAGGAGAACTCTGGAAGGAAAAACTGACGGACTATTGATTTGGATTCCAGACGAGAATCTCACCTTTTCCGGGCACGGAGGAGTCCCCCTGAAACCTGCGATAACAGCCATTTGCCATCTTGTAGGGAATATTAAACCCCTTGGAAGAAAGACTTTTCGCATAGATTCCCATGAATACCGGATTATAAGCGCAGGCAAATTCAAAGGTCGGCATCAATTTCAGCGGTTCCAGGGAAATGATTGTCCCACGAACCATCCATGCACCTGTGCGAATCTCCGCACCGCTCATAAGAACGATGGTACCGCCTTTCATCTGTAAACCGGCAAAATCCTTCACCCTGCCACGCACCGCAATAACTCCCCTGCGCATGCGCATCCCCACCTCGATGCCGGCAGTACCCTCCACCAAGATGGTTCCACCCTTCATTCCGGAAAGACTTCCGCGATAGGCAGCTCCCAACTGTCCGCCAGCGTTTCCGCGAATGTGAATGGAGCCACCCTTCATTTCACCGCCCACCCAATCCGAGGCATTCCCACCAACTTCAATGGAGCCACCCTTCATGTAGGCACCCAAGTGCATACCAGCATTTCCATGCACCAGAATGTTTCCACGAGTCATGCCCCTTCCAATCCATTTCACCCGACCCAAGTCTCCGTGAATTTCAAGAGTTTCGCTGCCATCACCTTCAATATGAAAAAAGTCATCAAGCCTTTTCTGGCGCTTTCCGAGGATCACCGGTAGGGCGGCAATTTCCTGGTTACCCAGGGGGGCGATGATATCAGGCGACAAAAGTTCTGCTTCCAATGGAATATTCGGTTGAACCTTGAGAGTAAGAACGGTCTTGCTCATGATTGAACCCCCTTGCAAGGACGAATATCCGGGTGCTCAATCCGCTCAATTTCAACGGGGTAATTGTCGAAGGACACCGTGTAAAACTGTTGGAATTGGGGTCTGAGGAAGTCTTCCACCTTGGGATCGTAAAAAGGCTTGGATAGAATCCCCTTGCCTTCCACAGTATTTCGCATTTCACCTTCTTCAATGATAATTTCGCCCCCTTTGATAACGTAGCGCGGGTAGGCAAACATCTTGGCAACATCGTCAGTGTGACTGAATACGGTAACATCGCCATCCGAGCCGACACCCAGATTACCTTTGTGAGGTAGCCCCAAGGATCGGGCAGGCCCGGCAGAGGTAATAATTGCAATTTCAAAAAGCGTATATTCCCGATTTAATTCAGGAAGAAGAATTCTGCCTATGGCCTCAGGGGCCAGCTTTGCAATCTGCTCCCTTCTAAAATCCGCATTCATAAGCAAGTGAATGATTTCAGGATAACGCCAGAAAGCAGCCCCATTTGGATGATCAGTGGTTAGAAAAACCCTCCATGGATCATCAATCAGCAAAAGTAGTTCCAGCCCAACAGCCCACTGAACCGCATTAACAATATTTTTTTCTTTATAAACGTATGGCACAACACCACAGCCCGTCTCGTTCTCTACATCTATATTTCCCCACTTCTTCCCTGTCAGTTTGTAAAGCAAGTGCTGCCAGGGACCATCCGCCGTGATGGTTACGGTGTTCCCAAACAAAACAGCCCCCGCATCTGTGGTAAGATTTTTTCTCTTGTTGAATTCCTCCGCTATTTTCGCGGAAGCGGAACACATGTTAAACCAGTCATCACCGCCATAGGCGTGGTATTGAAGATGAGCCAGATGCGCCCGGTTGTTCTCAAGTATTTTCATGATCTCCAGAGTGGTGGAGACATTGCCTGGGGCCCCAAGGTTATTGCAGTGCAAATGAACTGGATGCGGAAGGCCAAGGTCATCGACAATATTTGCCAGCCCTGCGATAATTTGCCTCGGAGTAATCTTGTTAAACCCGGGAACAATTTCGTTAAGGCCCTTGCAATCCTTACCCCACTTCCAACCTGCAACACCACCTGGGTTTACCGCTTTCACTCCATAAGCCTTTGCCGCCCATATATTCCAGGCGACCACATCCCTGCCGCGCTCGTATTCTCCGGCTTCAAGCAGTTCCATCAGGATTTCATTGTTGGCCATCAGCACACAAGTGGATTTGTCCACGATCGGCGTATCACGCAACTCCTCATGTGTGTGCCTTGCGGTAAGAATTGGTACAGCCGCTTCATTTACGGTTGTGTAACCCAAACCTGCGTAAAGATACCCAGTTACGAAGGAAGTTGGAGTCGCGCCACTGATTCCACAACGAAGATTTCTGGTTCTTACGAAAGGATCATTTTGCCTGTGATCTTCCGGCAACATACCCCTTGCAAAATTCAGTGCAGCACCAGCCACATGGGTGTGAACGTCCACGCCTCCGGGGAAAACAACCATTCCGGTGGCGTTAATGGTTCTGCCGCCTTCGATATCGGCGACAATCTTGCCATCACATATACAAATATCTTTTATTTCACCATTTATGCCGTTTGCAGGGTCATAGACCCTGGCTCCAGTGATCCTCAGCTTTGAATTACCTGCCATTTCATCCTGCTTTCTGGCCACTCTTGGTCAGCTTGTCTGGCGAGTTGATCTTAACGGGCGGCATCAATGGCGGCTTCTTGGACACCGCCCTGTAAATTCTCTTCAAAACCTCCTCATCGGTTGGATAAGGAGAATTTAATATGGGCTTCAAGGGCAAGGGAATCTCATCCATACGGTATGCCGTACCTGGCGCGCTAATCCCCGTAGCGGCGGTTGTAAAGTGAACCCTTGCAATTTTGCTGGTATGAGTCACCTTGGGATCAAGCACGATGGTTGGAATGCTTGCCAAATGGTCGATGGCGGGTTGTGGCATGGTGGCGGCAGGGTCTGCGCCAAGGATAAGTGCGGCATCGCAATCGCCACGAATCAATAGGTCTATGGTAGAAAATTCTCCGGGATTAAACCTTGGATAGCCTCGGGTTAAGCTTACACCAAAAGGATAGCCGGTGGTGTAGCGCATGATCACATCTCCACCCGTCACATTACCATGGCCACGCATGGGCATGGCCACGAACTTGGTGAAGGCGTTCAGTTCCGCCGCCAGGGTCAATAGGGCGGCTGAATTCATGTATTTTCCACGGGTCATTGAAAGACCCATGCCGAAAAAGAAAACTCCAAAGCGAGCCTTTTTTAATCGGTCGGCAAAATCTTGCAATTGTTCAAGGGTCAATCCCGTTTCCGCAACCTGCGCCTGATCGACCGACTGCCCTTTTATGATGGCACGAAGCAGGGTGATCACCTCAAAATCCTTGGTGGGTTTCACCTGCAGAAATATATCAGCAGCCTTGACACTGGGAGTCTCCCGAATGTCCACAAGAATCATGGTGCGATCTTTGCGACCATTCGGGGTAAACTTGCCCTTTTGGGTCAGGGTATACCTGGTGAAATGCCTCGGATGGCATTCTGCCGGGTTCCCGCCCCAATATACAATAAGATCTGCCCTGTTCTTTACTTCACCAAGAGTGCAAGAGACTTTTCCACCCAACTGGGCGGCAATCTCTGTGGGACCGTGTCAGAGTGAGGTATGGCTATCGATAACCCCCGCGACAAGCTCTGCCAATGCCACGGATTCACGCTGAGCCTCACAGGTGGTGTTGCTTAAACCGTAGATCAGAGGCATATCAGCGTTGTAAAGAAACTCCGCCGCGGCCTCCACCGCCTCATCGATGGTGGCCTCTTTGCCATCGATCAAGGCTTCCGGGTACAGCTTTTCTGCCGTGTGGTTCTTGAACCAACTGGTTCCCAGAACACATGCTCCTTTAGTATGTGTGATTTTTTCATGGTCAGCATGAAGCTCTATATCATCGCAAACACAACCACAAAATGTGCAGGTTGCATTTTTGACCACTTTCAGATCCATAACTGTATTCCTTGATGAATTTACAAAAATGTTTATCTTTGAATCTGACCATCCGAACCGGATGGAATGGTAAACGTTCACCCAAGGGCCCTGCCTTTGCAGCTTCCCTTGATGCGTCGGGGCATAAAGCGCCCCTGATCCACCTGTTCCCAAGCCTTTAAATCGCTTTCATCAGCGCCAGAGTAATGAAAATGTTCATTTGTAACAGGTAAAGAATCTTCAGAAGAATGATCGCTCTTTTTAGAGGCCATGGAATTTCTCCTTAAGTTGTTAATATTTTATGAATTTTATTGGTTTGCCGACCGAGAAACTTCCACTTCCCAGTTTTTGGAAGTAGGCATCCCAGTTCCATCTGTGGTTGACCCCATAAGGCGGCATGTGGGGGGCCCATATGGCACAAAAATCATACCTCTTGGCACATTACCTTCCTGAGTTTTGAAAGTCCCTTCACCACCATATTCCGATAAGACAAAAACGGATTCACCAGCCGATATTCCCAGCTCCTTAATATCTTCAGCATTTAAGGTCAGGGTGCTAACCAAAGCCTCATATTCTTCACAATCTTTGCCAATATTAACCTGTTGTCCCTGTTTGCTGGTTCTACCGGCATTCATGATGAATTTCATCTAACAATCCTAAAGAAAGTATCGAACCGGATCCTTCAGATCATATTCATCTTAAGGTTTGTTTGATCAAACTTGCAATAATAAAGCCGCTAACAACACTTCGGCAAATATTTGAAACCAGTCAAGGATTGGATTAAAAATTATTGAAATAAGTCACTTATTAACACTTAAACTTTTAATCACTGATCAACACTTTGGTAAATATTTGAATTTGATAGCCATGAGTGTGTTTTTAAATAAAAATCATTAAATTAAATTCAAAAAAGAAATTACTTATGCGTTTTATTTCTAATTGAAGTTATCAATGTCTCACTTTGGAGGTGCACTTTGATAACCTTTCCAAAGCCATTCTAGGGCGCTGGGGAGGATCTGAGGTCTGGCGTTGCCAATTCCGTGTCCGGAATTTAGGCAATAAAGGTATTTGTATTGGTAGCCCTTTGCTTTCAAAACCTTTGCCATACGATTATTTGCTTCCACCCAGTCGTGCATGTCATCACGCATAACATTGGGGTTCAGTAGATCCCTGTCCCCAACCGCCATGTAGAGGCGAATGGGTTTCGGAGCGCTTTGCGGAATCAACTTGTCATGAAAATCCCAAGCACCGCCTGGAGTTTCCGGATTGAAAGGCCACTGTTGATTCACAAAAGTTCCGGAAAGGGTAAGCACTCTACGAAACCATTCCGGGTGATACCAGGCCATGATCAGAGCCGCTGAGCCACCTGAACTAGTGCCCATGGTTGCCCGGCCATCAGGGTCGGTTGTGAATTTAACTTTGTAATTTTTTTCAACAAGAGGCAATACCTCGTTTTGAATAAACTCGGCATACAAGCCGGACATGGTATCGTATTCCTTGCCCCTTTCATGCCCCTGTGCGTCACCCCCTCCATTGGCAATCATGACGGTTATCAATGTTGGAATTCGCTTTTGAGCAATCAAATTATCGAGAATGCGGGGCAAGTTCATGTCTGGCTTGCCAAAAGCAGGGCCATCATGAGTTACAAGAAGTGGAGCCGCAGTTCCAGGCGTGTACTGTGCAGGAATGTAAACAGTAATAGTGCGTTTGTAATCAATGTTGTGAGTTTCAACTATCAGGGTTTTTGGATTCTTGGGATCAGGTGTGCCAAAAACTTTACGGGCGATTCCCGGATTAAAAAGTTTGCAATCCTTGGAATCCATCACAAATTGTTCGACTTTTCCCTGGGGTACTCCGGGTATGGTTTTGGTTTCGGGGGCGGCAACATATTCTGGCCCCACTAAAAAATCACCATTTGCCTCAGCCGGTGGGTTAGCACCTGGTTTGCCATCAAATCGAATAAACTTTGGGGTTCCCGGGGCGTCAAATGGCCTTGTCGGGGGAGTCGGTCGTTCTTGTTTTTTTGGGGATTCTTTGGAACCCTTGGGAGCATCATCCCCTTTTATAAACCCTGATTGAATCAGAAGACAAATAAGGGCAAATGGAAGAATGCGAAAGACTTTAAGAGAAAGCTTCATGGATTCACCGATTCAACAATAAGGTGTATGTCTTTGTTTTAAAATTCCAAACCAGTTGTAAATATCGTCCATGCTAGGTCTGGCGTCCACAATATTATGGTTGGTATTCGAAATCTAAATTTTTAAAAGATTGGTCTATTGTCATTGTCACAAAAATTAGCGCCAGGCGGAAATAGGAATTTTGTAGGAACGGTGCCAAAGTGATAAGGAAAAAGATATCAGAACACATTCAAAAATGGTCGAAATCCACCAAACCGAATTAAATCGCTCAGGCAATTTGTGACACTAGTGCAAACGCAAAATAGTTCACCAAATGCCAGGTGTTGC
>JBEGQX010000009.1:0-2959 GCA_041180805.1 Planctomycetota bacterium | reverse complement strand
GTGGGAAATGGTCAGGTTAAATCTGTCGAATATCTTGGTAGTACACCCGTTTCCAAGGCGAACATGCCAACTGCTAGTGTGGACGGTGCAATTCTTCTTCCATGGCCATCCAAGGGCAACTGGTCCGGGATGCGCCCATTTGTTCCCCCACCAAGTTTTCCAGAATTTATGGAGAACGGTTCCATGGGTCCCACAGAATTAAAAGGCTTACCGATCACTATCAACGGAAAGCTTTCGGAAAGATTTGAGGAAGATCGATTCAAATTGCCCTGCATTCCTAAAACCAAAATCCGGATTGATGTGTTCGCGGAACGTATTGGTTCTCCGGTTGATGTTGGCCTCGTTATTCGAAATGAGAAGGGTGGAGAAGTCGCCAGATCTGAAGACAGACCCGGTAGCTTGGATCCCATATTGGAATACACGATACCGGATAATGTAACATCGATTCTCGTATGTGTTATGGATTCGCAAGGTCGTGGTGGCCCGAAGGCAAATTATCGCATTCAAATAGAGGACATTTCATCTTCAAAAGTTACCACAAGAACAGAACTTTTAACCCCTACGCAGAGCATATCAATTCCGGTGGGTGATAAAATAGTCGTGCCTGTATGGATAGCCAGAAATGGCTATGAGGGAAAAGTGGAGTTGGACCTTTATCCAGCTCCATCGGGGTTAAATATCGATGGAAAAACGATTCCTAAAGGTTCTGAAGGTACACTTTTGACCTTATCAGCAGTTGGTTCCGAAACCAAGCCATTGGTGACATCGATTCGGGGAAAAAATGAAAAAGGAATTTTGCTGGAAACCATGGTGCAAAACCACCCTCTGCAAAAGTTACAACCATGGCTTGCCACGGAAATAGCAATTGCACCTGTATTTGAGAAAACTCCTGAGTTTTCCATTCAATGGGGAAATCTTCCTGACAACCTTGCCCTGACAATGGGAATGAAACTAAATCTACCGGTAAGTGTTTCCAGACAAGATTCAAGCACCATTGTCAGGCTTACCTTGCTGACAAGCCAGAACACCCCAAAAGTGAATAACCAACCAGATCCCAAGACAGCGCTTCGACCTGAAAAAGCTGTTGAAATCCAAGCCAAATCAACCGATTCTGACTTTGGCATTCTAGTTCCGGTTTCACCCCAGGGAGAAGCTTACGATATCACCCTTCAAGCAGATTTACTAACGGCTAATAAACAAACCGTTCTGGCAAAGACATATGCTCCTGTCTTGAAAATACCCGTAAGAAATCCAATTATTTTATCCATGGAAAAAGATGAACCCCTGGTTGCGACCATGGACCCTAAAAAAGCTGCTGAGTTTTTCTTCAAGGGAAAAATATCCCGCCTTGACGGTCTTGCGGGTGATATTAATCTTGCTGTAACCGGGTTGCCACCAGGTGCAAAGTTTGAACCTGCGGTTTTAAAGGCGGATAAAAATGAATTTGTTGGAAAGATTACCTTTGCCCCAAATTCTATGCCCAATGAATACAAGGGAATTAAGATCACAGCTTCCGGAATTCCCGATACCAAGCAACCTGCCGTTCGTGTAAGCAGCAAGGAACTGGAGCTTGCACTGGTTTTGAAACCTGCCCCGAAGTGATTTGCTGGCCCATTAAAGATGCCAGCCTGAAAGGCTTACCATGTTTCAAAAAATGATTCTAGCAATAACCCTTCTGTGCATCGGCGAGGTGCTATTTGCAGCAGATAATGATTCCGGTCCCCGCGTTACTCCGCAAAACCTTACTCTGAACCATCATCGTCAGCCAAGATCAATTCAGGTTCTGTCCACATCCAAGGACGGCTACACCATGGATCATTCCACAGAGGCCAGGTATTCAAGTGCCTCCCCCGCCATTGCAAGGGTGGATTCCAATGGATGGGTTTATCCTGTATCCAATGGCAAAACAGCCATAACAGTGAATCTTGCTGGTAAATCGATCCCGGTGACCGTTGAGGTAAACATACCCGTGAAGGAACCGGTTTACAGCTTTTTGCACGAGGTAATGCCGGTGCTTTCCCAGGCGGGGTGCAACATGGGGGCATGCCACGGATATTCCCTTGGAAAAAATGGCTTCAAGTTGTCGCTTCGTGGTTCTGACCCGATTCCGGATTATCTCTCAATTACCAGGGAGTTTCAGGGAAGACGAATTGATCCGTTGGTGCCCGAGGAAAGCATGCTGATTGCAAAGGCAAGGGGTACAGTTGCACACGAGGGCGGTGCGCGCATTGCAAAAAACAGCATAGCCGATACCATCCTTGTGAACTGGATGAGACAGGGTTCCCCTGATGATTCCAGGGATAAACTCGAAGTGGTTTCCGTAGCCATGATTCCAGACAAGTTGGTTTTGAAACCGGGGCAAAAGCACAAGTTGCAACTGATTGCAACCTATAACAATCGAACCACAAGGGATGTGACTCAGTTAGGGATTTTCACGGTAAATAATGATCAGTATGCCAATGTGAATGAACAGGGCTTGGTAACAGCGGGGGATGCCGGCGAAACCGCCATTGTGGGCAGGTTTGAACGCACGTTTGCGGCAACCAATGTCCTGGTGCTTGGTGAATCCAGCGGCTTTACTCCAACACCGGTTCCACAGGGAAACTTTGTGGACCGCCATGTGATGGAAAAACTCAATCATCTGAAAATAAGGCCATCCGGAATTTGTTCGGATGAGGAATTCCTTCGCAGGGTATATATCGACCTTATTGGGGTGCAGCCCAAACCAGATGAGGTCAGGTCGTTCCTGGCCCAGAAAAATGGCAACAAGAGGGAAATGGTGATTTCAAGCCTGTTTGTAAGGCCAGAATTCATCGACCATTGGTCCCTGAAATGGGGCGACCTTCTTCAAAATTCCCGCAACAGTGTCAGTTCGCAATCGGTTTATATGTTTCGCGAATTTATCCGGGGTGCGGTTGCCTCAAACATGCCAATGGACAAATTTGCGGCCAGGCTTGTG
>JBEGQX010000008.1:0-4168 GCA_041180805.1 Planctomycetota bacterium | reverse complement strand
GAAGTCCATGATTTTAAATGGAGGAATACCACCAATGGTAATATGAGGCAAAAATAATGGGAATGGGTGACAGGTGAGGCAAATAACATAATCAGGGTCGCAATGCTAAAAAAGCAACCATCCGCCAAAGGGGTTCCAGTGGCAGGTTTTCCTTTAATCCACAAAAGCCATCCTAATAACAAGGCGCTCATGGAAAGATGAATTACCTTGTTCATGGATCCAGGTTTGGGGGGCTTTTTTGCCAAGTTCGGGTTTTCGATACCATGAAGAAAAGCCAAAATACTGTGGTTATCGGTGGAATTAAAATCATTTAATTCCACATCCCTAGAAGAATCTTTACTTAATCCCAGGGCAGGCCCTATTAAGACTTTATACAAATCGGAATAAGCCAAAATGGTTCTTTGGTGCCCCAATCCAATTTCGGGAATCACTATCAAACCTAGGATTAATCCAAAAACAACACCACCCATTTGTGCAAAACTTTTTCGCCAAACAGGAATAATCAGCAAAAAAGCAGGAAAAATTTTCAAAGAAATACTTAGGGCAATAAAAACTCCGCTCAAAAAGTTCTGGTTTCGTATTTGGCAACCGACCGCAAAACAAACCAAGCCAACCAAAAAGAGATTCACCTGTCCCCTCATTAATGTGTGTGCAACAGGAACAATAGTTGCAACTATAGCTGTTACAAGAAGGTAAAAAACTCTTCTTTCAGTATAATTCGGGAATAAATCTGGAAAAATTCTTTTGACGGAAACTACTAAAAACAAAGCCCCTCCCAAAAAAAACAACAGGCTTATTTTGTAAAGTATGCTGATTGAAACTGGATATGGGAGATAACCAGTTCTTGATTCTCCAGGAGGAGGATCCCCAAGAGGGGAAATTAGAACTGCAAACATGGGAGGATAGTTGTAATGCCAGTTATTGGGATCAGAAACCTCGTAAATATTTTTTCCAGCCCTTACAGCCCAACCTGCACGGAAAAACACGTCCGCATCACCCATGACCCGGGATAAAAAAGCTGATCTTAATTGCACCAAATCTGCAAAAAACAAAAAGAACAAAAATAATATCGCAAAGAAGAAAAGTTCACCCCTGGTTAATAAAGAAACTTCTTGTCGTTTGTTCTGTATAACCTCACTAATTTGTTCCATGACTGCCTCTAAAGTGAAACCTTGGTATAAATGCCCTGTGAATGTTCCTTTCACAAATGCCCAGATCAACCAATTCAATCCTTGCTAAGTTCCCTAATTAAATTGTGCTGGGATTTAAACAATTGCTTTAAAAATTCGAATTTCCCAAGTTCAAAACCTTGAAAGGAAAATGCGGGAAAAGTAACGGTTGCCAGCAAGGCCCCCTTGGTAAAATTCTTTAATCTTGACCCCTGCCAGTAACCTGAAGGAATTTGAATAAACCTTTGCTCCCCATTTTGCAAATTAGTTCCCAAAACCATCGTTTTTAATTCATCTTTTATTCCATAAAAAATTTCCACCGGGTCGCCATCAAGAAAAAAATAAAGTTCATCCACATCCAATTTATGAATGGCCGAGAAATCATCCTTGCCAAGAAAATAATAAATTGCAGCCCCTAAATTATTCCCTTGGGATGTCAGGGAGGAACGATAAATTTCCCTGTACCAACCACCTTCAACATCCAAAGGTTTCAATTCCAAAGTTTGAATCCAATTAAGCTTATTCATCAAGATTCCATAATTTGCAAATTTAAAAGATTAATCTCAGGAGGACAATTAATCCTTAAAGGAAACGAACCTCCAACCCCTTTTGAAACACTTAAAATCGTATTTTCAACCTTATAAGTTCCCCCCGAAAATCTTCTTCCAAATACACTTGGAACTAGAATCGGACCAAGACCAGGTACCACAATCTGTCCACCATGAACGTGCCCTGAAAGCATCAAATCAAAATGATTTGCAACCGCCCAATGCACTTGATCGGGAGAATGGCTTAATAAAATTTTGAAGTCCGAATGATTTTCCGCTAAGAGAGGAAACTCCTTGGAAAACCATGGGTAAGAAAGACCAAAAATCCCGATTTTTACTGAACCAAAATCCAAATTAGCCCACCCGTCCTCTAAAACTTTGAATCCAGCTCTAGATAGGCTTTTGTGCACATATTCAGGCACATTCCAAAGATCATGGTTTCCCAATATTGCAAATTTTCCCAAAGTTGTGCGAATGTTTCCCAAAATGCGGGGAAGCCATCCTGAAAAACGAGGGCCATCTACAAAATCACCGGTGGCAAGCAACAAATCAGGGTTAAGTTCGGATGCTACCTGACTGATTTTTTGAAAAAAGCATTTGTTTTTCAATCCACCAACATGAAGATCACTGATATGTAATATCCTAAGATGGTTTTGTCTGGACTTCGAACTCAACTTAAAAGGTATTTCTATTTCGTTGACCCGTAGGTCATAACATTGGTTTAAAAAAAAGTTTTCTGGAAAAGGGCGAGAGCTTAAACATTCTTTCTTAAAACTGTAATTTCCAATAATATTTTGTACACAAGGAAGTCTAAAGTAACGGTCTACCATCAACTTAACGGGAAACAGAACAAACAAAGTAATTAACGCAAGAACAACGTAACACCCAGACAAATTAATTCCAAAAAAAAACTTAGATACATACCAATTGGAAAATTGCAAAACTCCTAGCCAAATTAAATAAACACCTAACATTCCCACAAACACATGTAGCAACTGGATGCTATCCCCAAGTGTTCTGGGAAATGGGTAGCCATAAAACCTGTTATGCGATGCAACAACAAGAATAAAATGGCCTGAAAAAGCCAGTACAAACAAAATCAGAATTTTTAAATCTGGCACTTCTAAAAAGATACTTTATTCGCATTTACCAACTGGTTGGCAACACTAAGGGATTCCAGTGTTCCAGCATCTGTCCAAAAACCATCCATGATCTGGTATCGCAGTCTTCCCTTGCTCAAATAGTAGTTATTTACGTCTGTAATTTCCAACTCCCCACGATGACTTGGCTTCAAAGTTCTAATGACCTCAAAAACATCAGGGGGATACAAATAAATGCCTGCGACAGCAAAATCACTTTTCGGATTTTTTGGTTTTTCCTCAATCGAGAGAATTTTGCCATCCTTCATTTCAGCGACGCCGTATCGTTGAGGGTCGTGCACTTGTTTAAGAGCAACAAAAGCAGAATCATGATGCTTTTCAGACTCTTGGACAAACTTGGTAAGGCTATCTTGGAAAATATTATCACCAAGAATCACCAAACTTCTTGCTCCACGGGAAAATCCGTCTGCTAAACCCAACGCTTGAGCAATGCCACCAGCCTCATCTTGCACCCTGTATGTCAACCTGCATTTATGATCTTTTCCAGAACCCAGCAACTCGACAAAGTCCCCCATATGTTCTGTGCCGGAAACGAGCAGAATGTCCATGATGCCCGCGCCAATCATTTTTTTTATTGGGTAGTAAACCATGGGGAGAGGACCCACTGGCAGCAAATGCTTATTGGTTACTTTTGTCAATTCACCAAGCCTGGTGCCTTTACCACCCGCAAGAACCACACCCCTTAAATCCATGATTACATCTCCCATTAAATTTAAAGCTTGAATTAATGGAATCTGTAACAAAGCAGTCAAAAAAAAGATAGAGAAGTTGAGAGGTTTATTCTGATTGCAAAAAATGATTCGTTTTAAGTACCTTATTATTCTTTGATAAACAAAGGTTCTGGAATATCCTCCAAAATCCCTATGTACATTTCATTTTTTATGTCAAAAATCAACTTTACATTAGCAACTTTTTTTAAGCTTTTTTCCATTTTTAAAGAATCAGGAACTGGTCCCCAAAGCCTTAAAATTCCATCTTTTACAGAAACACCTATATTCAGCTGCGATAATTCAGCGTCTTCTGACAAAATCTTCCTGATTTGTATCGTCAATTTCAAATCTTTGATCCGATTCACATGCTTTGATAATTCCGAGTCTTGGTTCTTGGTATTCGCTTTAATGTCAACTGGAAGGGATAGGGAAGGGCCTTCTTCAGCCAATGCTGGTTGGCTAAAACAGGGCCAAAACAGGATTAGTAAAACAAAGTAGTTTCCCACACGAATATTTTGCAGCCACACAGGAGATAAAAGGCAAATAAAGGCTGGCAACCCGGTTTTCAATCGGGTTGCACA
>JBEGQX010000007.1:0-12818 GCA_041180805.1 Planctomycetota bacterium | reverse complement strand
AAATTCGATCCTTGGGCACATCCACTGGCGTAAAGCGCAGCCAATCACTTCCGGGGGTGCTGTGATCGTTCCAATATAGCCGTGGGTGATCCATTAATATGGAAATGCCACTTCTCACCAGAAGAACCATCATGAAGAAATTCACGAAATGTGTCAGGCGAATCCAAATGGGAAAGCCAACCGGATCGAATGCGCTTTCCGGGTGGAACTTGGCTCTTTCCACAATCTCTGGCAAACCCATACATAGGTACTGGCCCCAGGCAACCGCAGCAGGAGCTATCGCCAGAAACGCAAACAGAACCATCCATTTTGCCTGAATACGGATGGCAATCCTGCGGTCATCGGGGTAAAGCAGTTTATCGTGCAGACGATCATGGTTCATTTTGTGTGCTCATGGAATTGATTTATAAAATCCAATTTTACCTCATCTCAACCCCAGATCAATTTGATTACAGCAAATAATAGAACCACTCCAAGTGCGCGAAGAAGGATGACGGGTGAAAAGCGCTTGATGCCAAGCTGGGTGCCCACCCAGGCCCCGGAGGCAACCACGGGTACCCATAGCAGGATCGCCCCGGGAATGTGCCTGGTGCTGGCAATGGAACCCGCAAGCCCTGCAATCGAGTTCACCAGAATGAATGCCGCCGATATTCCGGCTGTTTTTCGGGCATCGGCCCAGCCTAGAAAAAGCAGCACCGGTGATAGAAAGATTCCACCTCCGGTTCCTGTCATGCCGCTTAGCGTGCCTATGCACAAGCCCACCACCAGTGCCAGTGGTGTGGAAAAGGGAACATTCCAAATGGGCTGCTGGTCTGGCCTGGCAAGCAATAATCGAAGTGCGGCAAGCACCATTAGCAGTACCAAGGCCAGGCGAAACCATTCCTGGGGTATCTTCGCATAGGAAGCCAGAAAAGCGGCTGGAACCGAGGCGGCGGCGAAGGGCCAAAATCGTTGCCAGTCAAAATGGCCATGCCTTTGAAAGCGCAAAGTCACCAGGGTTGCCACGAAGATGTTTAATGTGAACGCCGTGGGCTTCATGATTTCCGTTGGCACACCCACCAGGATCATGGCTGCCAGATAAGCGGATGCCCCCGCATGTCCCACGCTGGAATACATCAATGCTGCCAGGAAGAACAGCAGTGCCAGCCCGGCGATGGTTATGGGGTCCATTACAGATTGCCCCAGGGGATCGGCTGGTTGCGATCGAGGAAAGAGTGTACTTCCGGCAGTTCATACTTGGTGCCGGCGGCGCAGTTGAACAACACCACGGATTCATCGGTTGAGATTCTGCCACTCTTGATTTCCTTCTGGTATGCAGCCAGGGTGGCCGCGCCTTCGGGGCACATAAGCAAGCCTTCGCTACTGGCGCATTGGCTGCGGGCACGCAGAATGTCCTCATCTTCCACCGTGGTGGCGAAGCCATTGCTTTCCCTTACGGCGCGAATCATCAGAAAATCCCCCACCGCCACGGGCACCCGGATTCCCCAGGCTATCGTGCTTGCGTTGGGCCAAAGGTCGGCGTGTTCCTTCCCTTCCTGCCATGCCTTTACAATCGGCGCGCAGTTGGCTGCCTGTACCACCACCATGCGTGGCAGCTTGCCCTGTATCCAGCCGATGGCTTTCAATTCCTGAAATGCCTTCCACATGCCTATAAGGCCAGTTCCGCCCCCTGTCGGGTAAAGGATCACATCGGGCAGCTTCCATTGGAACTGCTCGGCGAGTTCCAAACCCATCGTCTTTTTGCCTTCAATGCGGTAGGGTTCCTTCAGGGTTGAAAAGTCGAACCAGCCCCGGGCCTGCTTTCCATCGCCCACAATTTTTCCACAGTCGTTGATAAGGCCATTTACCTTCCAGACCCTTGCGCCCTGGGCCTCGATCTCGCGCACATTAATGATGGGTGTGTCCTGTGGGCAGAAAATGTGGGTTTGTATGCCAGCGCGTGAAGCATACGCGGCGCAGGCCGCCCCGGCGTTGCCATTGGTGGGCATGGCGATGCGGGTAATACCCAGCTCTTTCGCCATCGATACAGCCATGCAAAGGCCGCGGGCCTTGAACGAACCTGTGGGAAGCCTGGATTCATCCTTTACAAACAGAGGGCCTTTTCCCTGCTTAAGTTTGGGCAGATCCAGAATAGGAGTGATGACTTCGCCCAGCCTTACAATGTTCTGGTGAAAGCGGACCGGTAGAAACTCGCGGTAGCGCCAGAACTCTGGCGGGCGTTTTGCCAGTTCCTCCTTCGTGATGGAAGCTGCCAGCTTTGGAAGGTCATACCGAACCAATAGTGGTCTGCCAGCTTTGGAAAGATTATGCACCTGCCCTGCAGGGTAGTGGTCACCCGCCAGACCGCATTCCAGGTGTGTGACAAAGTTCGGAAGATCCTTCTGGAAGAAATCGCTCATGGAGAATCACCTGGGGTTGGATGATAAATCAGGAGCTATTTTATGAAAGGGCAGGTCTGCTGGTGGAGGAAGTCCAAGGGGGCTCCATGGAAAATAACAAAGCCCGGAAGTTCTTCGGCGAGGGAGACGGGACACGCCTAGGAATTCCGGGCTTTATTGCTCGTGAATGCTATTTATTCTTTGCCTTCGTGTTTCTCCGGAAGACGAATGATGAAGACATCAGGCACATGGGGTCCGCCATCCGTGGCGTATTTTCCGGTGCCGCCTTTCACCTTTTCAGGTGTGGTCCATCCAAGAACCACATTGCGAATGATATTTTTGCCGAAGTAATCCCTGCCATAGGTTCCCTCGATGGAGGTCGGGGCAGAGCTTTTTCTTTTCAAGGCTCCGGCTCCACCTACCCAGTAACCACCATATTCACTGGTATTGGTGGGCTTGGCATGTTTCTTGGTAATGTTGGCCCAGCCGGTCTGCTTCCAGGAATGATCCGGTGCGGCATCCATGGGAATGCCATCATCGGCGGCGCAAAGGGTCTTGCCGTAATACATCCCAACCAGGATCCAAGACCAAAAGAACACTTTCTTCATCCCGAACTCCGGGGCAACACACGTAATACCTTTACAGACCTTATCTTCGGCAAAACCTGAATGCATCTTCATCAATCTCGGTAAATATTGCTCAGGAAGTTAATCTGGGAGTTTTGGGGGAATGCTTTTTGCCCACCGAAGGCTTTTTTCTCCCGCGAACGCTATTGACTCTATTCCCCTGGCACCTTATCAACCTTGGCACTATGAACACCCTAATCACAATTTGTATTCAACTTGGGGCGATGGCCCTGATGCAAGGTGCCGCCAAACCCATGGAACCCACCAAGGGCAAGGTTCTTCTTCTTGAGAACGAGAGGGTTCTCGAGGGGGATATCGAGCTTTCTGGCGACCGCTACCGTATCAAGCGGTCGATCGGTGAAACCCAGGTTCCCACCGATCATGTGATGCGTCTTTGCGCATCCATGGATGATGCGTACAAGTTTTTGAAAAGCCGGACCAACCTGGAAGATCCGGATGAACGACTCAAGCTGGTTTCCTGGTGTGTGCGATACAATCTGCGAGAGAGGGCGGTGGAGGAAGCGACCGCCGCCGTCGAGTTGCGGCCGGAACACGCCGGCAGCAAGCGATTGCTGCACCACCTGAAGACCAGCCTGGAACAGGAAGCCATGCGCAAGGAATTCAATCCGAATGTGCTGGCGGAAGAGCATGCCCCCGTCATGCCGATCGAGGTTGCCAATGATTCGCTCAGCCTCTTCAACACGCGGGTGCAGCCCATCCTGATGAATACCTGTGCTTCCTGCCATGCGGCAGGCAAGGGTGGCAACTTCAAGATCCAGCGTGTGTACGATATTTCAAAATCCAACCAGAAGACCATGCAACACAACCTTGCCGCGGTTCTGGGTCATGTAAACCTTCAGCAGCCGGATAATAGTCCTTTCCTGGGGAAGGCCCTTGCTGTACATGGCGGAGCTTCCAAGCCCCCGCTGAAGGGTCGCGATTCAGAAACATTTCGCATTCTGGAAGACTGGGTAAGGCTTACCACGGCCCGCAGCGCGGTGGCCCAAAACGAGAACACTTCCTCTGTTCCATCCAGTTTCGCGGAAGATCGAAACAAGCCTTCAAAGCCCGTGAAGGAACCGGAAGCAGAGAAGGAAAAGGAAAAGGGAAATCCGTTTGACCCTGAAGTGTTCAACAAGCTTTTCAACCCGATGAAATAGATCGAACAGCATTTTCATGCCCGGGGGTTGCTACCTCCGGGCGTTTTCGTTTTTTACTGAACACCTTCCCACAGGGTGGACCCGATCCGCACCAGGGTGGATCCCTCCTCGATGGCGATCTCGAAGTCATTGCTCATGCCCATGGAAAGTTCTGGAAGAGGCAGGGCCAACTTTTGCGAAAGTGTATCCCTTAGTTCGCGCAACAATCGGAATGATCCCCGGCATTTTTCCGGGTCTTCCTCGAATGCCGCCATCCCCATGAATCCGCAGGGTTGCAGCCATTGCAGCTTTTGCAAGGGTTGCACAAGTAAATCCAGGTCGCCTGGGTTGAAACCCTGTTTGCTTTGCTCGGCGCTGATGTTGAATTCGAGCAGAAAGGGAAGCTTGCGATCCAATTTCCGGGCGCATGATTCCAAGGTTTCCAGAAGGCGCAGGCTGTCCACGGAATGAAAAAGGTGGATGTGCGGCAGCGACTGCTCAACTTTGTTGCGCTGCATATGGCCGATGAAGTGCCAGTGCGCGCCGGGTATTTGGGTGGATTTATGCCATAATTCCTGCGGCCGGCTTTCGCCCAGATCGGGAACACCCAATTGGAACAGAAGCCCCGCGAGGTTGCTGTCCACCATCTTTGTTACGCCCACCAGCCGTGTTTCCGCGGGTTTTCTGCCGGCGCGCAGGCTTGCGGCACTCATCCGGGACCGGATCGATTCCAGGTTTGCCTTCAGGGTGTTTTCCCGGTTATTGCCAGTCATCAGCCCAATGCCTTTCTTTAGCTGCCCTTAATTCCTATTGTATCTTTCGTAGACCCGTTTGCGTTTCGCAATCCAGTTTCATGGAGAATTACTTCGATGGCAGACATTCGCGCATTTCGTGCCCACCGTTATGATCTTGGCCGTGTTGGTGCCTTAACCGATGTGGTGGCGCCACCCTACGATGTCATCGATGAAAAACTGCAGGACCATTTGTACAACAAGAGCCAGTACAATGTCATCCGCCTGGAGTTGAACAAGGAAACCTCCGCCGACAACGATCGCGACAACCGCTACACCCGCAGCGCCGCCATCCTTCGCGACTGGATTGCCGAGGATGTCATCAAGCGTGACAGTTCCCCCGCTTTGTATGTGTACGAGCAGGAATACGAGGTCGAGGGCACCAAGCATATCCGCAAGGGCTTCCTGGCCCGGGTTCGTCTGGAACCCTTTGGCAAGGGCAAGATTTTCCCGCACGAGGAAACCTTGTCCGGCCCCAAGGCCGATCGCCTGAAACTGTACAACGCCACCAACATGAATCTCAGCCCTGTTTTTGGGCTTTACCCGGACAATGAATGTGAAGTGATGGCAAAGCTGGAAAAGGCCGTGGGGCAGTCGCTGCCCGTGCAGGCGACCGACCACCTGGGGGTTATCAGCAAGTTATGGGCGATCACCGACCATGCCGTGGTCAGTGCGGTGACAGGCCTGATGGGTCCCAAGCCCATCTTCATTGCGGATGGGCATCATCGTTATGAAACGGGTTTAAAATACCTCGAGGAACGCCAGCAGGCCGGCGAGGCCCAGGATACCGAATCCGCTCCGCACTTTATCTTGATGATGCTGGTAAGCATGAGCGACCCCGGTCTTCTGATTCTGCCAACGCATCGCCTGGTAAGCGGTCTGTCTGGCATTACCGCGGACAAAGTGGCGGGCGCGCTTTCCAGCCATTTTGAAGTGACAAAGGTTGGCGTGGGCGATGATGCCGCTCGCAAGGCCTGGGAAACCATCGAGATGGATGGCAACCAGGATCTGCTTGCCTTTGGCACTCTGGCCGACAACACCTGGCAACTGGCCAGGCTGAAAAAAGCCGAAGCCATGGATCAGCTTGCTGCCAACCATTCGAAGGATTGGCGTGGCCTGGGTGTCAGCATCCTCCATGTGCTTGCGCTTGATCACATCATGAAGGACAAGCTTGGCCACAAGCCTTCCTGCAAGTATGTGCACCTGCTTGGTGAAGTGCTAGATGCCATGAAAAAGAAGGAATGCGACCTTGGTGTGCTGGTGCCACCCGCTGGCATGGATCATGTCGAGAAGATCGCAGGCAACCTGGAAAAAATGCCCCCGAAATCCACCTACTTCTATCCCAAGTTGCTTAGCGGAATGCTTTTCAACTCGCTGAAGAACAGTTAAGGTAAAAACAGTCAAGCCCACGGATTATACTCCGTGGGCTTTTCGTTTTATTTCACCTCGAACACACCCAGTCTTCCGGGGTAAAGCCTCGGGTTGGGAAACAGCCTTGCCTGTTCGAATTCCCAGACCCATCCCCTTTCAGGCAATGATGCTGGTTTTTCACCCGGAGCAAACGCGAATTCTTCCAGGGGCACGCAGTTCTTCAAATGAACCATGCCAATCAATGCCGAGATGGGAACATCCAGCGGTTTTTCAAACCCCCACCCAGCCAGCCAGTCCCGCCAGGGCTTCCTCAACCACAGGTTGCGCAGGTCTGACAATCTGGTTTGCGCCGCGTGTACCATTAATTCACCACGGTGCCCGGTTCGCCAGCTTCGGATGTCGAAGCGTTGAGTGCCAGTGGCTATGGCATGGGCCCAGGGTTGATGCAGGGAAATGGCTTTCATTTTCTTCCTTTCTCGTCCATGCGCTTAAGAAGGGAATCCAGAAGTTCATCGAGGTTGGCTGGCTGTCTGCCCCTGCCGAACATTTTCTGAAGGATCTGTGCCGCCAGGCCAAGCAAAGGCATGGAAAATCTCCCCGCCAGCCCTCCCATCAGGGCAATGGCAAGCATGATCCAGGGGTCGGCCCATGCCGGCACAGTGATTCCGGCAACCTTGCGAAAATCCGCATCGCGCAGACCGTTGTAATTCGGATCCGCCTTGCGAAGGGCGCCTGCAAGGCCAGCGGCACCATCCTGATAATCCCCCTGGGAATGCAGAACTCTGCCGCGGCCCGTCTCGTCGGGTGCCGCCTGCAGGATGATTCTTGGGGATCCTTCCAGAATAAAACCCGCATCACGCACCGCCCAGTGTTCCGGGGAATAGGCCTGCACCACCAGCCTGGTCTTCCATTCCGCCAGGGCGGGGTGTTGTTGCAGATCCTCCAGCAACTGTTTGCGGTCGGCCGGATTGCCTATCACGGTAAGTCGCAAAAGATTCAGGTCATCGGGAAGCAGGTTTTCATCACCCAGAATGCGGCGGCCCTCATCGATCGAGATGGATCTGCCGTTCAACCAGCACTTTTCGGTATGTGCCAGTTGTTGGGTTTCGATGCCGAAGTTTTCAATCACCTCATCGGCGGCTGGTGATGGTTCTTCGGGAGGAATCAATGGTGCCGGGCCGCATTTGCCATCCCTGCATTTCTGGCGGATGCTGTTGAAAGAGCAGGGGATCGGTGGCGGTGGAGGGGAAAGCAAAAAAACCGCCCAGCCACCTCCCCCCATGACCCAGCGGCGCTGGAATTCCGCGGGGTTCATCCATTCGTACTTCTGCGAGCCGGGAAAGTTGTTATCCAGCACGCAGGCCCACCGATCTGAGAAATGCACCAAATTCACCATGTGGGCAATCCGCGAGTTGTAGCGCGGGCTGAAACCATAGGTGACCGCCGGCATTCTGCCCGAGCGCAGCGCCGAGCGCAGAAGCGAGGGGTCGTTTCCGGTGTATTGCAGGTAACGGCATTGCGGGCAGTATTTTTTCATCATGCGGTCCAGCTTGCCCGGGTAACCACCACCGGGTTCGCCACGCATGCGTTCCTGAAAGCCAAGTGTCGAGGTTTCGTTCTGCCAGCGTCCGGAATGCTCGACCGAGGTAAACACACACAAGCCGGCGCCATCCGAGCCTCCGGTGTTCTTCATGTGCTCGGTTTCTGGCAGATCGCAGGCGATGACCTCGGTGCCATCGGGTGATGTCCTGCCGCCTATCACCGAATCACCCGGTGAATGAAACAGAAAAAGGAAAACCAGAATGGTCTGCGTCATGGTGTTGCTCCTGTGAAAGGTTTGGGTCAAGTGATGGGGTTGACGGGTTGTTCGGTGCCCCGCTTGGAAAGAAAGGCGCGCAGGAAGTTCGCGGCGCCATGGGTGCGGTCGCGTTCAACAAACACGACGAAGAAGCCCTCACCGGTCACATCCGGGGTGAAGATGGTGATGGAACCGCCGCCGTTATAGTTGTCGCGCAGGCCGCAATTCAGCGGGGCCTCCAGCATGGCGCTGTACCTGCGGCTGCCTGCCAGCCCGGCACCGGTGTCAAACTGCCCGCCGATCCAGCACGGAACATTGCTGATATCCGGGGCGTCGATACCCGGCACCGCGGTAATATAAATGTCGCAACTGGTGTTCGGCGTGCGCATATCACAGTTCCACCGTGGGCCACTTTGCCTCCTTGCGTTCCAGGTAAACCCTCTTGAAGGACCCGGCCCTGCCACGCCTCACCGTCTCCACATAAATCACATCAAAACGGGTGTGATCCCGGTTGGGAATGTAGACACGGTTGACGGGCGGGTTGGGAAAAGAGTCCCTCACGGGAACCGAGGCATCGCAGGTAAGGCGATGGGTCCAGCGCAAGTTCGTCTCGGCATCGCCACCCTGTTCAAAGTCCCCCTGCAGGTTGCAGGGTACCCCCGCTAGGTCCGGGTCATCCGCGGGCGGGGAGTGCGGCGAAAGGTAAAAATCAAAGGTGGTGTTGGGAACGGGCATTTCACGCGCCTTTCATACGCTTGGAAACTTGAAGCGATCCATCAGAGATTTCACACCGGGTGGCGGGCCCTGGTAGGCCTGGGCAGGGTTGTCCTTGGCCTGCCAGAACAGCGCCGCCACCCATTGCGCGCAGGCTTCGATCAGGTCTTCCGGCAGCGGGTTGTAACCCGCCGTGTACAGAACCCGGTAATGTTTCCTTCCCCCGGCCCACAATCCGTTCGTGCGCCATAGAACGCCCCGCGAGTTGTCCACATGGTAACCGCCCACATCCACCGAGCCGTTGCGCAGGCTGACACGCGTCACCACGGTCACGGGAAAGTTCCGCAAAATCAGGGCCTGGCCACCGGAGGCATCCACGATCTCATCGTGGTTGAAAAGCTCCGGGTCACGCCCCAGGTATCTGCGGGTTGCCACGCTGACAGCGGTGCAAAGGGTGTCTATCTGGGAGTTTTCCAGTGTGGAAAAGCTTCCCTGAGCGATGGCCAGCTTGGCCCGTGTGCTGGTGAGCAGGTTCGACATAAAACAATCTCCGGGAGGAACCGGGGGAAAACAGGGCGCTAGCTTACAACCTGCGCGACACTCGCCAGGTCATCGTCGGTGGCGGGGCCAAATCGTGGATCCACACCCAGAACCACCACCGAGCTAAGGCAAACCGTGCCCGCGCCACTGGTGAACACGCAGCGGGCATAGCGTTTGCCGGCAGACATCTCCGCGCCTTCCAGCTCGATGATGGCCTGCTTGTTGTCATCAGTTGCGGCCAACTGGGTGATGCCCTTCCCGGTGATGTCGGTGAAGGTTCCACCCGTGGTTGCGGATTCCTGAAGCTTGAAATCAACCGTGGTATCGATGCTTCCCAACTGCAAAATGAAAAGCACCCGCTGAAATTTGGACAGGTCGATGGCGGGTCCGTTGGTGGTGGCGTTGGCACGGTCGGCCGGAACGATCACTCCCAGCACGCCACATCGTTCGCTTGCAAGACTGCTCATGAAAAACTCCTTTCCTAGCCCTGGGCCAGGGTAATGAAGGGTGAAAGTGTGGACGAGGCATCCGCCAGCGTGATGGGCGCGCGCAGCCAGGGCTGGCCGTCCACCCGCGCGACGAACCGCCACGCCCCCTGATTCGAGGTGAACGCGACATGTTCCGAGTAGGCGATTTCCACCTGCCTGCGGTCGCCAATCAGATAATGTCGTAAATCCGCCAGCACCACATCTCCGGTGCTGTTCAGGGCGGGCAGTTTCTCGGTTACCACCACGGGGATTCCAAAGAGCACCATCGCCGGCTTGGTGCGCGCATTGTCGAGGTAAATGTTGGAACTGCCCGCCCCGGATGCTGTCATCTGGAAAAGCTTCCCCGCCACGGTGGGGTGCATGGCCCAAACCGTGGTGGTGGTGGACCAACCGGGCAGCAACCTTGCCAGCATGGCGGATGCATCAGCCAGCGCAAATGCATTGGCGGCAGACCGGCTGACGGAAACCAGCGCCCCGGAGTTGAGGATTCCCAAGGGTTTGCCCACACCATCGCCCCGCAAAAATGCATGATCCTCGTGCCAGGCAATGGCCCTTCCGAACAGCGTGAGCAGAAGCTGTTCCAGCCCGATGGCACTGTCTGCCACTAGCGAGTTGCTTACCCTGCTGTAGCCTGAAAGTTCCCGCGCGGTAAGTTCCACCTGGCGGAACAATGGCTCGGTCTCGTTGATGGTGCCTCCCTCCTCGGTCCACCGCGCGACAATGCCACCCAAAAAGGCGCTATCCCCCGCCGTGGGGGTGCCAGTCACATCCAGGCATGGCACCTGCACCGATCGCGATTCCATGGGAATAATGGTGGCCCGTGGCCGCACCACTGCGTCCTCGCTGGCCAGGGTCTGCAAGCGGTCGAGGAATTCGCCGGGAACCAGGTACCCACCCTGGGTGCCCACCGCGGTGTTCAGGGCGCTTTTTCCCTCGGTGGGGTGCGACTGGTATTTTCGTTCCAGCGTGCGCCAGTCGTTCTTGCGAACACACATCAGCCAGTCGCCGAAGGATTTTCCATGGGGATCGACGCCTTCGTTGCCAAACAGCAGTGCCGCGGCGTTCTTGCGCGACATGGTCTGCGTGTGCGCGAAATGCGCCAGGCTTTGCTCGATGGCGGAATCGTTTTTTGCGGGTGTTTCCAGCGTTTCACTTGTATCCATGATGCTTCCTTGGGTTGGGGGGAATGAAAAAGGGGATGGCCCCGCGAGGGGCAATGGGTTATGCGGTGGTTACCTCCTCGACCAGCGCGTTGGGTTGCATGGGGAACGAACAGCAGGCGTATTCCAAAAGCAGCCATCGCTCGATGATGCTTCGTGCGTTTTGAAGAGCGGGGTTCTCGCGAATCTCGGCGGGTGTTGGCTCCCGCGCAACCAGTGGCACAAAACCTATCGACTTGCCAGCCACCAGTCCGCTTGCCACCATGGCGAACACCGTCTCGGGCATCCATTCCAGCCTTTCTGGAAAGCTCGCCGGCTTTTCCGGGTAGATCGTCTTGGCGCGGATCCCGCGGTGCTTTCCTTCCCTGGCCGGCTTGCGCCAGGCAGAAAGACCCACTGGCGGAATCTCATATTCATGGTTCCAGGTCACCACAGGGTTGGCCGCAAACTGGGTGTCATCCATGCCGCCTGCCAAAACCACATCACCCTCGCGGTCGATCGATTCCTCGCTGATCCATGAGATGTCGCTGCGCTTTCCCTGTTCAACCACCGTGCCGGCAAAGGATCGTCTTCGCAGGGTGTGGAAGGAGTCGCGTGGCAGCGATTTCAAGATCGCCTCCACCTGGAATGCCTGGGGCGATGTCATGGGTAGGTTGAACGGGCCTCGGGTCATCTGCATGGGGGTTCTCCGGTTAGTTGGATTGGCGTTCTTCGCAACCGCAGTAAAACCTGGGGCCACGGTTGCCCATTGCCGCTATCAGGGGGAAATGGCAAATCGGGCAGCGTACCGTGGCCAGCAGGTCCATGTCCGGCTCGCGCAGGGAAAGCTCATCCACTACCGGCCGGGTGTTCCAGAAAGGGTCCACATCTTCTTCCGTGCAATCAGGTTGCTTGCTCATCGTGTTCATCCTTGGTGGGAAATAATCAATGGGGGAAAAGAGGTAATTGTTGTTGAGCCCTGCGGGTGAGTTTCAGCAGATGCAGTTCCCAGCGCTGGGTCCAACCTCGCCTGCGGAGGTAAAGCCTGCGAATGCCTGAGAAAGTTTTGCAACGAACACAAAGCGAGGAAGGCAAAGCGGCGGGCTGAAGCTCACAATGAATACAATGGGTTGAAATCTGGGACATGGGGCGATCTCCTTTACTGTACAAGTGTACATTAACAAGGGTTCGCCATCAGGTGCAGGTCAGCAGGGGATTATTTGGGTTTTATTCCGAGCGGAGTGTGTTCCAGATTGTAACATGTCTTTGGAACGAATAAATGTTAGGCCTTTATTCACCTATCAAATGGCGGTACTATCAATTTCATTGTGATCGGAGTTGAAAAATGGAAATACTTTTTTTGGTGGAACAGTGCGAAGAAGGTGGCTTCACTGCCAAGGCTGTTGGAGAATCCATTTTTACCGAGGCAGACACCATGGATGATTTAAAGACAAATATCAGGGAAGCTGTTGAATGTCATTTTGAAAACGTAAATATGCCAAGGTTTATCCGTTTGCACATTGTCAGGGATGAATTGATTACTCTATGAGAATTCCCAGGGATGTTTCCGGGCAGGAATTAGCAAGGTTGCTTGAAGGGTTTGGTTATCAAATTACCAGGCAAAAAGGTTCCCATTTAAGGTTATCTAAAACCAATCCAACTCATCACATCACCATTCCTAATCATTCGAACCTTCGACTTGGAACCCTTTCCTCGATAATAAACGACATTGCGTCAAATCTTGGTACATCGAAGGACGACCTGTTAAAGAAACTTTTTCTTGATTAAACGAGCGTCAGATAATGGTTTCATGAGCTGGGGGTTCACACCCCCC
>JBEGQX010000006.1:0-8552 GCA_041180805.1 Planctomycetota bacterium | reverse complement strand
TTTCCGCGTTCAGTTTTTTCATAGCGGCGGTCAGCTCTGCAAGTTTTGCAGATTCCCGCTGGCCAAGGTCTTCCTTCTCCGTGGGGTCACTTTTCAGATTGTAAAGCTCGAACTTCGTCATTGCCTCGTTGGCGACAATTTTCCAGTCATCTACCCGCATGGCAACCTTCATCATGCCGGGGGCAATGTTGCAGCGCCAGTACAGCGGGCGGGTTCGCTCCACCCCGCCTTTTTCAAACGCATCCATCATATTGCCACCATCAATCACCCTGTCGGATGGAGCCTTCACATTTGCCGCCTTGAGACAGGTTTGAAACAAGTCGGAGCCAATGACCGGAACATCGCAGGTGGTGTTTTCCTTAACCTTGCCGGGCCAGCGCAGAATTCCGGGAACACGAATTCCACCTTCGTACACAGCCCGCTTGCGCCCCCGCAAACCACCGGTGGAACCACGACCCGGAGAAGTAACACCATCGCCCTCGGGTCCGTTATCCGAGGTGAAAAACACCAGTGTGTTCTGTGCGAGTTTCAGGTCTTCCAATGTTTTCATCATTTTGCCAAACGCATCGTCCATCTGGCTCACATCGGCATGGTGTTCCAGTTGAACCTTGTCGGTAATATCCGGGTAAAGGGCGCGAAACTTATCAGAACTGGCAATCGGGTAATGGGGTTCATGGGTCCATACACACAGGAAGAATGGTTTTTTGGGATCCCTGCCATTGGCAAGCCAGTTGGAAGCTTCCTTGACAATAAATGGCGCTGAAAGGTCATCGGCTTTGCCGACAGGCTGGCCATTACGGACAAAGTTGGTGGGATAAACATGGTTTGGGGCGGCATTATTTTGAGTGGCAAGCCAGTGATCGTAGCCATGGTCATTGGGTTGTGGCTGGGTGGGTTTATTGAAGTGGCTGTTCAAATGCCATTTTCCAACATGGCAGGTGGAGTAACCGGATTCCTTTAAAAGCTTGGGAAGCGTGATCTCACTTTTGCGCAGATGAATGTCCCGGTTTTCCGGAATCCAGGTGAAGACGCCATTCCTGTATGGCGTGCGACCCGTCAGAATCGCAGAGCGTGATGGCGAGCAGACCGCACTGGCGGAATAACACTGCGTAAAACGCACGCCTTGTTTTGCAAACGCATCCAGGTTTGGGGTCTTCATTTTCGGGTGGCCGTAACAACCAAGATCGCCATAACCCAGGTCATCCGTCAGAAAGATAAGAATATTGGGTGGGTTGTCCGCCGCGTTTCCAAGGGAAGCCGCCCCCACCAAGAGTAAGCCCGCCATCCATCCAAGGTTCCAATTCATTTTTTCACCGCCTTTCTTGCCTGAAGCGCTTTTTTGAAATTCATGGTCTGAGGATCATTGGTTTTTTCCATGTGATCCACAAGCAGACTGGCCAGGCGTTCCAACTCAACCCCAAGCCTGGTTTCATTCAAAAGGTTTTTTCGTTCATCGGGGTCATTCGTTAGATCATACAGGGCCAGCGGAACTCCAACCTGATATTGGGAAACCCTGGCTTGAATGGCAGGGTTGTTTTTACCTGCATTGGCGAGCGCGTTGAATGTGACACCGTTCATGGCTTCCACGCGAAAAATTGGCTGGCCGTTCGTCCAGGCATGAAAATGCAGGGAATAATCCCTGGTGCGTATGCATCTTTGGGGGAAACTTTTGCCACTGCTTACCGTGTTGACATGGGTAACCACATAATCCCTGCCTGCCTGCTTTTCACCCTCCATCAAGGGCAAAAGGGATCGTCCGTCCAACCCCTGCGGATGGGGCATTCCCAAAACATCCAGAATGGTGGGAAGAATGTCGACGCTGGAGACAAGCTCATCCATGGTTTTGGCAGCGGGCATTTTTGGGAACCGAACCAACAATGGCGACCAGGTTCCGTTGCGATACACCGAAGCCTTGGAAAAAGGCATGCTCATGCCATGGTCGGAAAGAAAAAGGATGATGGAGTTTTTTTCCATATCCGCGGCGCGCAATGCTTCCATGGCACCCTTGAAGGTTTGGTCCAACCTGGATACCGCTGTGTAGTATTGGGCTATCTCGCGCCTGACATCCGGAATATCCTCCAAAAAGGAGGGCACCCGGATTTCATCCGGCTTGAACACCTTGAGTGGTCTGCCCTGGTTTTCGTCAGAGCCTTCCGCTTTTTTCTTTGCGTTAATCTTACCCGAATCGCCCCCGGGAAAGGGCCTGTGCGGATCAGTTATGTTGGCATTCAGGAAAAGCGGTTTGCCAGATGCCTTCGAAGCCTGAATGGCTTCTTCAACCTGTTTTTTGAACAAGGGCGGGTTCTTGCCAGACTGGCGCCCCTTGGTATCCCAGGGGAACTCCGATTCAGGCATCATGTGAGGGAACTTGTCGATGACAGAAGTCTGGTACCCATTTTCCTTCAACATTTTAACCAAGGTCGGCACACCAACATGAATGGGATTGAATCCCAAGGCACCATTTCTGTGAGGAACCCTTCCTGTCATTAGGGCGGACCTGGAAGGCTGGCAGATCGGCACAGTTACATGGTGGTTTACAAATCGAAAAGCGGTGGATGCAAAGGCATCCAGATTAGGCGTGGGCTTTAGGGGATTTCCCATCCAACCCGGGCTGTCCCCATTCATGTCATCTGCGGTAAAAATAATCACATTCCATGGCTTTGGGGCATCCACCGGGGCGGCTTTTACATCAAAAACCGGAAATAGAAGCAGAAATAAGGCTATTTTTTGAACAATTCTTACTTTTAATGACATGATTAAGCCCAAACCAAGCAAAAGATTGATAATCTGTCTTACCCAAAATGCCCTGAATTGCTATAAAATTCTCATCATGTAATTGTGATTGGTTACTGTCAGGAGAAATATCATGGCAAGAAAGCGTCCCCGTACAACCACTTGGAAGAAGCGCACCAAGGTTCGCAAGGCCAAGCTTCGCAAACCCTACGATACCAAGTTGGGTGTTCCACCCAGGTTGATGGAAACCCCGAAGAAGGCACCGTTGGTTTCGAAGAAAAAGAAGCCCGCCGCTGCAGCAGGCAAAAAGTAATTCCAAGTTTTTAGAAAATAGTAAGCCGGGGTTAAACTCCCCGGCTTTTTTTATGCCCCCACAAAATTCGCCCTGTTAACATAGCCATAACTTGAATTCCAAGGTTACAACTTTTGCGGAGAACCGCCATGCCTATGCATCGTTTAATACTGGCTTGCATAACACTAAGTATGACCACTCAAATTGCGAACACCCAGGAGCTGAAGTTTACCGCAAGGTCGCGGGTGATCATGCCGCAGAAACCGGACTCATTCACCACCCAGGAAAAACCCATCAGTTGGAACCCAACTAAAACCGCCATCATCGTATGTGATGTATGGGATTATCATCATTGCCTGAACGCGGTACGAAGGCTGGAGGAATTCGCCCCGCGCATGAATGATCTGGTGAAGCATTTGCGTGGAAAAGGCGTAACCGTGATTCATTCACCCAGCGATTGCATGGAAACTTACAAGGATCACCCTGCCAGGAAGCGCGCCATGGAAGCACCCATGGCGGCAAAATATCCAGAGAAGATCAAGAATTGGTGTTCCCGCATTCCCGCGGAGGAAAAAGGCACCTACCCCATCGACCAATCGGATGGTGGCGAGGATGACGACCCCAAGGAACACGCCGAGTGGGCTGAAAAACTAAAGTCGCTGGGCCGTAACCCAAAGCTGCCATGGAAAGCGCAGTCCAAGCTGATTGAAATCATTGCAGACAACGACTTCATCAGTGACAAAGGGGATGAAGTTTGGAACATTCTGGAATCCCGCAAGATAGATAATGTGATTCTGGTTGGTGTGCATGTGAATATGTGCGTTCTGGGCAGGCCGTTTGGCCTTCGGCAGATGGCCAGGAATGGCAAGAACGCCCTTCTGGTGCGAGACATGACCGATGCGATGTACAACCCTGATCGCTGGCCGTATGTCGATCATCTTTCAGGCACCGACCTTATCATTTCGCATATCGAGAAATATGTCTGCCCCACCACCACCAGCGACCAGTTTTTGGGTGGGAAACCTTTCAGGTACAAAAATGACAAGCGCGCCTCCAGCCTGCAGGCATCCCACAAGGAACCGGATGCCCCTGCCAATGCCCCCAGCAAGGATTGGAAGAATGTGGTGCTTCAGGTGACCTCGGGTGCAAAAATACCGGACTCTACGGTTGCCTGGTATCGCGCCAATATCCATCTGCCTGGCACATGGGTAACCAACCCCATCAAGTTGAATCTTGCGGGTATTACCGGTTCATCCAAGGCTTGGTTGAATGGCCAGCAACTTGCAGGGGGTCCATCCTCATACCAGATCCCTGATTCCATCGTCCAGCAGGATGATGCAAACCTTCTTGTCATCCGGGTGGAGGGCAGCGAAACTCTTCGAGCCCCCGCGCTGTTTGGGAAGGATCGATTGATTTTGCACGGTCGCTGGCAAATGCGCACCGGCGATGATGCCGCATGGGCAAACATGCCATTGCCCGCAAAATTTGGCGCAGCAACCGACATTTATTACGAGCCATAATACCTGCTTCTTTCAGAACTGAAATCCAACGCGATGATGCCTGCCTGAAGTGGCCAACTGCAAAGCCTGTTCATGTTCCACAGGCGTGAACCATTTCCCAAACAAGTCCGCAAGTTTGTACTTTTCATGGAACTTTTCAAGGAACTCGACCGCCATGCCAAGATGTATGGGGGCGTAGTTGTGAACCCCGCGAATGGTGATCATCCTGCGGATAAGGTGCTCCATGTTGAAGTGGTTGTCCGGAACTGGGAAAACCGCCCCCACAAGGACTACTTTTGCCCCAATGGCAAGATGCGGATAAACCAGATCAAAAGCCTCGGTAGCGCCTGAAAGTTCCACAAACACATCCACCGATTTCACCTTTTCCAGATCACCAGAGTTGGTTGTCAGGATGGTTTCCGCACCCATGGCCCTTGCAAGCTGCAACCGGTTTTCCATGCGATCCGAACAATAGACTTTACCTGCCCCCATTGAAAGGCAGCGGGCAACGGCCTGAAGGCCGAGCAACCCGGCGCCGGATATGAAACAATTTTTCCCGCGAACATCACCCACGGCATCGATTGCAGCGCATATGGTTGCTGTCGCGCAGGAAGTACTGCAGGCCACTTCAAGCGGAATACTTTGGGGAAGCTTTACAATTTTCGTTCCCGCCACCAGAACACACCACTGGGCAAACCCACCGTTCCAGTGGGAACCTTCCTTCAAGGCCTCGTGCCCATACTTCACGGAATGAAGGCACTTTTGGGGAATATCTTGCAGACACAATTGGCAGCTACCGCAATTCGCCACCACCGACCATGTGATGCGGTCGCCTGGTATTATCTTCCGGCCAAGAATATCCTGTGCGTTCACCTTACCGCCCATGGCTTCAACTATCCCTACAATCTCATGCCCAAGAATTGTGGGAATGGGGACCTTTCGTTTGCCATGAATGGAATGAAGGTCGCTGCCACAGATACTTGCCGCCTCGACACGAACAAGAACCTCGGTTTCACCAATGGCTGGTTTGGGTAGTTCCACAAGGCGGAGCCTGCCTGTTTCACCCTCAAACAACAATACTTTGCCAAGTTCCGTCATACTGATGAAACCTTGTTTGAATGTTGATGGCCAGTACGGGCAAAAAACCAGACCACACCCGCCAGGCTGACTATCGAAATGATGGCAAACCACCACGATAATGTGAAATAGAAATCCTTGAAGTGTTCCTGATTTCCCAGCCAGCCCCTTAGCAACATCACCGCCACATACCCCAAGTACCCGAAGGAATCCGCAAGATACATCAGATAGGTGATGGTTCCCTTATCCCTGGTCATTGCCAGCAGGCGCTCGAATACCGTGGTATGAACCGCGACATAGGGAAGATATAGACCAAAACCCAATCCAACCATGAGAACATACGGGCTTATTTTTCCAAGGTTCCAGCAAACAAGCGAGACAATCAGCAGAATAAAACCAATCAGGCAGGTTGCCAGCGATATGAAAAAAGCAGCCCGGTTGTTCCTGATGAAAACCATGCTGCCCTGCACCACCAACACCCCGATAGCCACCAGAATTTCCGTGGTTGTGAATAATTTCGCATCGATAGTCTGCCCAAGACCCTTCCAAAGCTCCGGCATAAAATCGGCCCGTATGCTGCGTAGTATGGTTACCAGCAAATAAGTGAACACTATCAACACCAAACCAACCGCATACTTTTGAAACAGCGATTTTCTTTCCACATGATTCAGAGTGGTTCTTTCCGTGCGAGCTTCCACATCATGGCTGGTCGGGGGCTGAATGCGGGAAAGCATCCAGCTAAAGCCAAAAATGGGTACCATAAACAACGCCCCGGCAAACGCAGGCATCCAGAATTCGGATACCCCCGCCTGAAGCAGCGAAGTACCCACCGATTTCATCACACCATCCGCCAGGATAAAGCTGGCACAAAGCCCGGCGGTTAATGCCTCGGTCAGCTTTCTGCCTTCCAGAAAACCAAGCACCAGGCCAAATACCATCCCAAGTGGAAGTCCGTTTAGAAACAGGCACAGACAATTCCAGGGAGCGGGAACCATGGCAAAGCCAACCAGCGCAAGCTCCGCCACCCCTATCATCACCAGCAATGCCAAAGCACGCCGGTGTGGCGGCAACTCGGAAACCACCTTGATCCCCACGAATTTCGAAACCATGTAGCCAAACACCTGCGAGGTGACCAGCATGGTTTTCATGTCTGCACCCAGGATGGTCAACCCAGTGTAGGAACCCGAGGTAAAAGGCTTTCTGAATGCGTACATGCAGAAGTACGCACCGAAGGCAGCAAAGATCGCCCAGACAGCATTGGCAAGTTCTTTTCTTGGAGAAGTGGTTGTCATGAAAACCCGTTAAAATCCATATTGGTTCCTTGCTGTTCCATAGCTTCCAGTCTATCCTGACATTCTTGTGCAGGGAGTGAAATATTCATGAATAGTCAGACAGTAGTTGATCGCGTGATCGACTTGTTTAAAAAACATGGATCCTCGCAATATGGTGGTGAGGCGGTTACCCAGGCTGAACACGGGCTACAGGCCGCAACCCATGCCAGAAAGCTGGGGCTGGCACCCTGCCAGGTGGCGGCAGCACTTTTGCACGATATCGGCCACCTGCTTCATCACTTTCCGGATGATGCACCTTCCAAGGGCATTGATGACCAGCATGAGGAATTGGGCGCGGCCTGGTTGGAAAAGTATTTCAAACCCGAAGTGGTGGAAGCCGTGCGAATGCATGTAAGTGCCAAGCGCTACCTATGTTCCCGCGAGGCAGGTTACTTTGAATCACTCAGTCAGCCATCCGTATTAAGCCTGAAGCTTCAGGGTGGACCCATGGATGAAACGGAATGCGGCCGATTTGAAAACCACCGCTTCTTCCGCGAGGCGGTCGCCCTGCGAAAACTGGATGAACTGGCAAAGGATCCACAATTCAAAACCCCCGGGGTGGAAGATTTTAAAGTAGAACTAGAGGCAGCCTTGTTGGAAACGAAGGGAAACCGACCATGAGGGTTGGAATTGTTGGCGCCGGTATTGTTGGTCTTGCACATGCTTACGCGGCATTTTCCAGGGGGCATGAAGTAACCCTGTTTGAAAGAAACCAGCGCGCAGAGGGCGCAAGCATCCGCAATTTTGGAATGATATGGCCAATCGGCCAACCCGCTGGAAACGCTCTGCAAACCGCGTTAGAGAGCGCCCGCATTTGGAAAGAACTGGCGCAAAAGGCTGGATTCTGGCTAAACCCATGTGGGTCCATCCACTTGGCCCACCGGCAGGACGAATGGAGCGTGCTCGAGGAATTTCAGACTCATTCGCGCAATAGCGGGTATGATTGCAAACTTCTAAACCGTGAACAAACCCTGACGCAAACCCCGGCAGCCAATCCGGAAAACCTTCTGGGTGGACTATACAGCTCCACCGAGATGGGGGTAAACCCTCGCACCGCGTCGCAACAAATTGCCAACTGGCTCTCCAGCCAAACTGGTGTTTCCATCCACTTCGGAGTTGCAGCTCAATGCATTGAAATGGGAGCAAACAGTCCGGAAATTCATTACATACAAGATAGTTTCCAGAAGAAATCCTTTGACCGTGTTGTGATCTGCACCGGCACCGACTTCAAGGCATTATTCCCGAACCACTTTTACAACTCTGGTATCAAGCCTTGCAAACTTCAAATGCTTGCGACGATTCCGCAAAAGAATGGCTGGCGCATTGGCCCGCACATTGCCAGCGGTTTGACACTTCGCCATTACAAAAATTTTCAGGTTTGCAAAAGCCTGGGGGCACTGACCCAGCGCATTGCCGGGGAAGAACCCAGGCTGGACAAATACGGCATTCATGTAATGGCTTCGCAGGATGACAACGGCGAGGTGATTCTGGGTGATTCCCATGAATATGGTGATTCCATCGACCCTTTTGACAAACTCATCATCGACGAACTGATTCTTACCGAACTGAGAAAAATCATCACCCTGCCAGACTGGACCATCTGCAGGCGCTGGCACGGCA
>JBEGQX010000005.1:0-3292 GCA_041180805.1 Planctomycetota bacterium | reverse complement strand
AACGGCTTAGCGCGTTTTATATGGTTTCATTTCTTGGGCCCCAAAGGAACATCCTTGATCCAGGCGAGATTAAAGACATAGTGATTCTGGCTTGTGATTAGTTGGATGCGGTTATCCCTTGTCTGGGTGATGGCAAGGTAGCCATAGCCGTCAGCGGTGGTTTTGCCTTCGGGGGCCAGCAGTCGGCGGTCGGGCCAGGTTTTGCCTTCGTCGTAGCTTACGGCGGCATAGAGGCCGAAGCCCGTGTAGGTGCCGGTGGCGGATTTGAAGGTCATGCCTCGGCGCTCCTTGAAAGGTGTCCGCCACTGGTCGGTGAACGAGCACAGTACGATGGGGCCTTCCTTAAGCCGAAGCATGGCTGGCCTTTGCACGTTGCTCACGACGGGAAATTCACTGGTCTGCCATTCCCAGGTTTCGCCGAGATCGCTGGAATAGCTTGCGGGCATCTTCAGGTCGAAGATCTTCTGTTTGGGATCTTCGGGCGAAAGGCGCCCAAACGCCATGAGGCGCCCATCGGCGAGTTCGACGATGGGTGCATGGATGCCAGCGATGCATGGACCGCTGTTTCCGGGACGAACGCCGTCGCTGCCTCGGAGATCGCGACCCCGCGATTGCCAAGTCCGCCCATTGTCCCGGCTGACAACGAGCGATGAATTGTCATAGGGCATCGCAATCAAGCCATCCCTGGTGCGGATCGGATTCCCGGACGACTCACCATGTGGACGCAATACCTCGGCCTTGCTCCAAGTGACGCCGTTGTCCGAGGAGCGTCGCACAAGATTGTCTCCATGCTGGCGGGCTTCGACGAAATGGAAGATCGTCTTGTTGCCATCCCACCATATTTTTGGGGCATGATCATTTACATCCTGCGCATCCCAGAATGGGGATGCAATCTCCCATTCCCTGGCACCAAAACGTAACCGTGATGCCGCATTGGAGGTGGTCAGATCGGTTTCTCCGATGGTGGAAAACCAGACCGCGAGCAAATCACCATTGGGGCATTCGGTGATGGACGGACTGTGATTCTGGCTGATGAACACAGGGCCGACAGCCCCTTCAGGAATGCGTACGAATGGCTTGGGGCCCTCAAAGAAGGGCAGGTCCATTCTCTGGATTAGGATTTTCGGTACGGCCTGAACAACATTCCTCGCATTTAGCGGCAACGAAGCCACCGGAAGCAATTTGCCTTTAGGCATGGCACCCTGCACCACCCGGAAGCCAATGCGTTCGCTTGGGGAGTTCGTTACCCATGACCCACGATTTGCCGAACGCAGGAAGCGAACCATGGAGGAATGAAATCCACCCCGAAAGACACGGCAGTCACCATTTGCACGTCCCAAAGGGTCAGACTGGTCCCCTGGTTCATAGGGTCCATACCAGTCAAGGCACCACTCGGCCAGGTTGCCATGCATGTCATGCAGGCCCCATGCATTCGGTGTCTTTTTTGCAACACGGAATGAACCAGTTCCGCCGACTTTTAATTCCTCGGGTGGATGGATAAGCCCGATAATCTCGCCCTGCTTTAGTTTTTTATCAGAGGGTTTATTGGCATCACGCCAGTCGTATTCTGGTGGCATGGACCCGGGTGGAAAGTAAGCCCCCCGGTAATTTTCATTGCCGAACCACTTTTGGTGGCCATCAGGCAGGGTGTTACCTGTGTGGAAAAGCGTTGTCGTTCCAGCACGGCATGCATACTCCCATTCCGCCTCGGTAGGCAGGCGATACGGTTTTCCTTCTTTCCTGGAAAGCCACTCGCAGAATGCCATGGCTTTCTCCCAGGTAACCCCGCCTGCAGCATCATCCTCCGCTGGCTTCAGCTTTGGGGAGTTCTTTTTGAAATTTGGATCGAATTGACGATATTGACCAACCGTTACCTCGGTGACACCCATGAAAAACGGTTGGGTGATCGCAACCTTGTGGGCCGGTTTTTCATCAAAGTCGATCTGGTCGGTAACCTTCCATAATTCACCAATGCGTTTCTGGCGCAGGTAATCTTCCAGCGGTGGTCCATCCTGACCCATGATGAAGGCACCCGGTTCTATGGGCACGAGCTTCATGCCGATGGAATTGGTGATCGGATCTGCAACGAGCAGGGGAGGAGAAGCAAGAATGAAAGTTATTAGCAATGCGTGTGATGTTTTCATGGTTCTGGATACCTTCAAAGATTTGATTATCCCTTCGAAGGGGCATTAGGGAAAGTTTTATTTGCGACCTGCTATCAGCTTTCAAAGTCTCCCATTGGGTTTTTAAAAAAAGTGGAGACTGGATTACTTGAAAACTGAAACAGTCTGCTGGTCAGCTTTCAAGCGAAGCAGATTTTCCTTCCAGGTTTTCTTTACCCGACCCCTGTTACGACATGAATTCCGATAGAATTCTTCCTGAGGATGATCTCATCATTCATGGGAACGGAACACCCACACATATCGCTTGGCAGTATAACCCAACTTTCGGACTGGCCGGCTACCTTCGGATATTTCGGCTTCCGCATGGGTACATCGGTTGGTTTTCCACCGAACCGACATGCGTGGAAGGATTCAACACGACTTCCATGTTACTTCCGTCTTCTCAATGGTCAAATTGATGCTGCTTTTTGGAATCACCTGCTCCAAGGTTGAAATGCAAATATGTGGGTGTTATCGTTTGATTTTTGAAAAAGTAACCTTCTAAGGCAAAGATTGCATGAAAAACACCCACTTAGATTCATCATCATGGAAACTCTTCCATGCACTTCTTGCCTTCCTAGGCATGGGTTTTCCGGTCAGTATCGACTGAAACGAAAATCGCTGATGGGCCATGTGCCGCTTCTTATAGTCGCCGTACATCCCGATAATTTCGATGCCGTATTCTTCGGCGTATTGGCGGATCATCTGGACCTTTTCATTGACCTCTTGCGAAGGCGTGTAGTCCCGCATGTCCATCAGGGCTATAAGGTTGGTTCTTGTGCCGTGGTCATAGGTTGTCCGTGCGTTCCGGTAACGCCAAGAACCGTGGCGTTTTCAGATTTGGCTAGTCCTTTGGCCTTGAGTGCCTTCCCATGTTCCGGCTTGCTCTTCATCGTGCCGGGTTTACGGCCCTTGTAGAAGTTTTCTTTTTGGCGATGGCGATTCCAGCCTGCGGAAGGTCCTTTTGTTACTCCCATTCGATTTTTGAAAGGCCCATGATTAAGGCGGCGAGTTTGCGACCAACCGACCCGTTGTACTATATTTGGTGCGTGGCCACGACGATTTTCAGACCCCGTTCGGCCCAATCTGCCAACGTCTTCACAGCGTTTTTCAACCTACGGTTCAAGCGG
>JBEGQX010000004.1:0-15438 GCA_041180805.1 Planctomycetota bacterium | reverse complement strand
TGCCCGCTTTCTCCACAACATTAATGAGTTTGGGCCAATGGCCTATCAGGTCCACAGGCATTGAAACTTTACAGATAAATTTGGGCAAATTATGCAATCAGACTTGCAACCATTGTCATGTGGATGCAGGGCCGGATCGAAAAGAAATCATGACTATGGAAACTCTTACTCACTGCCTAAAGGTACTTGAGGAGGCGAACATACCCACCTTGGATCTGACCGGTGGCGCACCGGAAATGAATCCTCACTTTTCATGGGCAGTTGAAAAAGCATTTGCTTTAAAAAAAAGAATCATTGACCGATGCAACCTCACCATTCTAACGACACCATCTTTTCGCTGGCTTTACAATTTTTTAGCCAAACACAAGGTGGAAATCATCGCTTCGCTTCCATGTTATCTTGAAGAAAACACGGATAAGCAGCGTGGCGCGGGCACCTATCAGAAATCCATTGAAGCTATCAAGCAATTGAATTCGCTTGGTTACGGTAATCCGGAAAGTGGGCTGGTTTTAAATCTCGTTTTTAATCCTTCAGGCATCAACCTGCCCCCATCCCAGGAAAAGCTTGAGGCGGACTACAAATCTGAACTTAACGCCCTGCATGGCATTAGATTCAACCGCTTGTTTACCATCACCAATATGCCTATAAGCCGATTTCTTGATAATCTGCATGAGGAAAACCTGCTAGAACCTTATATGTCAAAATTAGCCAACCAGATGAATCCTGGCACACTTACCAACCTAATGTGTCGTAATACGATTTCGGTTGGATGGGATGGAACCCTTTTTGACTGCGATTTCAACCAAATGCTGGATTTACCTCTAACCAACCAAATACCTCAAAACATCGCCAATTTTGATGTCAGAACGTTAAAAGAACGAACGATTGTCACTGGAAAACACTGTTATGGTTGCACAGCAGGCAGTGGAAGTTCCTGTCAGGGAGCGATAAGCATTTAACAAAGGCATATGCATCCTAAAAGCGAGAAATACCACCGCGGAATCTCATAAATGTCCCAACAAACTGATGTATCTCAATCAATTTCCAAATTTCCCGAATGGCCAAAACTTGTACTCTCTGCAGTTTTGTTTTCCATTCTCTACACCCAGGCGCCTCTTTATTACTCAAATCAAAATCAGTATTTCCTTCATGGTTTCGAAATGGCAGGTCAGGGAAGTTTATCCAACGACTGGCTTGCAAAAACATTGGATCCAACCCCGATTTTCTCCGGTATGGTTACCATCATACTCCAGTACTTTCATGAATGGTTTTTTCATCTTGCTCTTGGGATTATTTTGGGGGCATATGTTTTGTGCTCATGGCTTATTTTTAAAAAGCACATGGTAAGCAGGGAAAAACTCGCCCAATCATGGTGGATCTACTTCGGTTTTTTAGCGGTCGCTCATGCCGCAATTTTAAGATGGCTATCTTTCAGAATTCTTGGCAACGATTACCCATGGTTTTTCCAGGCTGGAGTTGCAGGCCAATACATTCTCGGTGGAATGCTGCAACCTTCCACATTTGGAGTATTTTTGCTTTTGGGAATTGCACTTTATTATTCCGAAAAACCCTGGCTTGGAACATTTTTTGTCTGTCTGGGTGGAATCCTCCACTCCACTTATTTATTAGCGGGCGCAATGATCATTCTGGGTTTTCAAGTGGACCTTTTGCTTCGTGGTTGTTGGAAAAAAGCCATTTACCTTGGGTTATTCGCACTCGCACTAGTTATGCCTTCGGTCATTTATGTTGGCAGCCACTTTCAACCCACCGACAAACAAGCTTTTGAAAGCGCCCAGGAATTTCTGGTGCAATTTCGCCTGCCCCATCATTGCCTTCCCAAACTTTGGCTAGACTGGGTTGCATACCTTCAAATTTCATGGATTATTTTCTGTTGTTATCTGTGCCGAAAAAACAGCCTTGGCATCATCATGTTTACCTGTGTGATCCTATCTTCGGCTTTAACGCTGACTCAATATTTCACCAACAGTAATTCCCTTGCACTTTTATTTCCCTGGCGAATCAGCTCTATTTTGGTTCCATTGGCAACATTGATTCTTATTTCAAAAATATCCGCATCGGAAAAAATCACCGGCAGATTTTACCAATGGAATATTGTCAGTTTTGGAATTGTAACGGTTCTAGCGGGCTTCGGATTTTGCATCATGTACCTTGGTTGGGGTTACCGGGTAAATAATTCGGAAAACCGACTACTTGCCTATATTAAGGCTAATCAGCAAAAAAGCGACCAATACCTTATCCCCATTCATATTCCAAACCTGGCAAAAACTACCAAGGGATCCCTTTCCAGTGACTTCAAACCAGCGGTCACTAAAAAGGCAGACACCAGGGTTGTCCCAATCGATATGCAAAGGTTTCGACTTGTCACACTGGCGCCGCTTTACATTGATTTTAAATCCATTCCTTATCAGGATGCGGATGTGCTTGAATGGCACCGTCGACTTCTGAATTGTGAATCATGGTATAACCTTATCAACAACAACAAAGTGGAGAAAGTTCTTCCTTTTCTTAAAAAGGAGAAAATCACCCACTTGGTAACCACTTCAAAAAATCCGGAACTACCTAATCCCTTCAAGCTTTTGTTCAAGGATGAAAACTACTTGCTTTGGGAAATCCAAAATAAATAGTCGAAGGTTTTACTTCCGGAACATGGGGTTGGTGGGGTCACCTCGTGAAAGAAGATAAGCCAGAAGATCAAGTACTTCGTTCTGGTTTAAAGGTTTCAACAAATCGGCAGGCATCAGGGATACATTGGAAACCTTGATTTCCTCGATATCGGACTTCTTAATTTCCAAAACCTTTGATGCATCCTCGGGGTCTGTTACCACGGTAAGTATTCCATTGGTTTCGCTGACAACTTTTCCAGTCACAAACTTACCGGATTTGGTTTCAATAACCGATGCCTTATACTGGTCGGATATCACCTTGTTTGGATCGACAATCGATTCACAGAGGTCTTTAAGACTGAATCGGCCAGCCACCTGACTTAAGTCAGGTCCGGTGGCACCGCCATCACCTTCGAAACGATGGCAAACCACACATCTAGCCGCGGCGTACATTTTCTGGCCATTCTTAAAATTACGGCCAATCAGCTTATCTTTTGCCGCATCAACCAAGGCATCCAACTTCCAATCTTTTCCAGGGCCCGCCGCCTTGGGTAATTCCCTGGCCTTGTAGGGCTTTCTCAAACCAAGAGCTTCAACCGCCAACCTTTCCTGGTCAGTGGCATTTGCCAGGGCATCTTTTTCCATGTTGTTTAAAAACCCCTGAAAACTTGCGCCACCTTTTTTGGTCCTAGCTTCATCTAGGGCAACAAAATAAGCTTTTCTATCCTCCATATTCCAATGCTTCTTCAAATTCCTCATCGCGAAAAGGTAGGAGATTTTTTGAGGATCAGGTGCATTTGCAAGCATAGTAGAAATGTTTCCACCGTAACCTCGGTTACGAGTCAACAAGGCGTCCATTTCTTTGCCGGTAAGCGGCTTTGAAGGCGCTTGCAATAATTTCGTGACCTTGGAGGCAACTTTTTCGGATTGCAAATAAACCAGTAACTGAACTAACTCCCGGTTTTCCGAATCATTTTCCGAAGGGAGATATACATCAAATTTGCCAGCTATCCGGGTGCGGGCACTCTCCGAGGGTTCACCCATTCGGATAAAAACAAGCTGATACGCCCTTAACAGATCTAACTTCTGATATGGCTTTAACTTTGAGTAATCAAGTTTATCCAGGGTTTCAAGCAGAGAATCCTTCAAGCCTTTATCAGCCTGCCTCGCCAAAGCCACCACTCCTGAAATACAACTATCAGGGTTGGAACTCTTTAGAATTTTGGCTTGATATAATTCAGGTTTACGAAACTCCAAAGCAACACGGGCAGCATACCGAATAAATCGATCTGAACTACCTGTCTGCTCAATTATAAAATTTAAGTCAGAATCAGAGATTTCGCCTTCGCGATGGAATCTTTCAATTCTTGTTCTGATTTCCCTTGTCGCTTTACCCTGCTCGTTTTCATATTGGACCGGGGCGGTAGACTCTTCACCTCGATATACAACCCTATATAGCTCGGATTGGGTTCCACGACCACCCACCGAAAAATAGAGTGCTCCATCCTTACCAGTAACCACATCGGTTAAAGGCAGGGGAGTTTTAGCTACAAATTCTTCCTTGGTAGCCTTGTAACTTGAACCATCGGGCTCGATATGGATGGCATACATTGTGCCAAAGGTCCAATCACATATATAAAGCGCCTTTTGATATTTGGCAGGAAACTTGGTTCCGTAACCAAACTCCACTCCAACAGGTGACCCAGGACCAACATCCACCATGGCAGGAAGACTATCGACATAATAAGCAGGCCATTTGCCTGTACCACTCCGCCAGCCCAATTCACTTCCACTGGATGCATGATTCACACGGGTAGGCCTGTACCATGGCATACCCATATCCCATTCCATATCAGCATCGTAAACAAACATTTCGCCATCACGGTTGAAAGCAAAATCATATTGGTTTCTATAACCAACGGAAAACATTTCCCAAGTTTTGCCATCAGGATCGGTTTTTACCACATAGCCACCGGGCGCAAGAATCCCCCGAGCGTGGCCATTGGCATCCCATTGCCTGGGAAGAATATGATCCTCACTCCAATTTCTAGGCAAACGTGATGACTGAAAGCCTTCCGGTGGCAGAGTGTGATTGCCACAAGAAACGAAGATGGACTTTCCATCGGGTGATAATCTCAAAGCATGGGGACCATGCTCGCCACCACCTTTAAAATCCTTCAGCTTTACTATCTCGTCAAACTGATCATCATTGTTGGTGTCTCTGGCGCGATAGAGACCACTTCCCGGGCCACCATTTACCGAAAAATAAAGGCTATCAAAAGCGTAAAGCATTCCCTGCGCAGAACTGATTTTCAAATCCAGCAGTTCCACCTTGGTTGGTTCCTGCGATCCAATCGGGGAAGGTGTGATTCTACAAATCCCTTTTCCACCTTGATCTGAGGCAAGGATTCTGCCTTTGTTATCCAAAGCAATACAAACCCATGAACCTAATTCATCCTTGGGAACCGTAAATAGCTTTTCAACCTGAAACCCCTTGGGAACCTGAAACCCGGAAGGGCCTGATGCCAAACCGGATTCCCGTGAGAAAACATCACCCCAAGGCATAACACCCAATTTGCCCCCAACCTGAATTTTGGAAGGCTTGGTTTTTTCATGATCTTCAAAAGCCGTCCAGGAACCATCCGAAAGAATTTCCCCAGCCGGCTTGCCATTCTTAAAAATAATCCCCTTAAAAACAAAACCCGCCACGCCCCCTTCATTACCAACAACAGCTTCAAAAGTGTTTTTGCCTTTTACAAGATTGGTTAATTCAACCTCGACATGTGACTGCCATTCTTTAGTTACGCCAATGGTTCGCTTGTTAAGTTTTAGTTGGACACTATTATCCGCAGTGAACTTGACTACCATCCTGTCGCCATCGAATTGAAATTCCCTGAAAAGGGAATAGTTCTTGGAATGCTTCTCACCCCAAATCCAAGATGGTTTTTCCCCTTGCTGAAAAACGCCATCCTCCGCCAATTTCTTTTTGGAAGGAACAGCCGATTCCCCCCAGGGGATTGATTCACTCGTTTCAACTTTTTGGGTATATAACTTGGATTTGCCTGCTTTTTCCTGAGCGGGAAGAAGAAAACCAAAAACCAGAATCATCAACAACGAACCTGCAGATTGAATTGCTGAACGCATAACTCAAATTTCCTTAAGCTGATTCCCGACCAGACCTAATCCTGATTCGGCATCAAAAGTGGTGAAACAACCTTTACTCTTTGGTAGAATAATAGTTCCAGGAGGCAGAAATAATTATACATGAGTAAGGATAACTCTAACAATATAGAACCATCAACCGAGCCAACTTTTTCCATTCTTGTTGTAGATGACAACGAGTGGAATCGTGACACCCTGGCCCGCAGATTGCAACGCAAGGGAATTAAGACGGTTGTGGCGGAAAGTGGCAAAAAAGCCCTTGAGCTTATTGGGCAGGAAAGCTTCAGCCTGATTCTTCTTGATGTGATGATGCCGGAGGTCAACGGCTTACAGGTGCTTGAAGCCGTACGCAAACAGTTTACTCCACTGGAACTGCCCATCATCATGACCACCGCAAAGGGTGAAAATACCAATATTATTGATGCCCTGGAACTGGGCGCAAACGACTATGTTACCAAGCCGATAGATTTTCCGGTGGCATTTGCCCGCATACAAACTCATTTGCTGCTTAATAAATCGTTCAAGGATATTCAGGCTCTCAAGCAGAATCTCAGTGAACAAAATGAAAAGCTTGAACGCGCAAACCGCAGGATGAATCGCGATCTCGAGGCGGCGGCGGCTATTCAACAATCGCAATTACCATCCGAATTGCCAAACATTCCGGGAATTCATTTTGAATGGTTGTTTGAACCTCACGAAAAACTCGCTGGAGATATGCTTCACATCCTTCCCCTTTCCGAAAGAAAGGTGGCTTTTTTTGTTTTGGATGTCAGCGGGCATGGCGCCCCTGCCGCCCTGCTTTCCGTAAGTGTTTCACGCCACATCGTGGGCCTTACGCTGGATAATCAAAACAAACTGCTCGATAACCCTGACAAATTAATTCACTACTTAAACCAACGATTCACCATGGACAGCATGGGAGGCAATTTCTTCACCATTGCATACGGCGTATTGGATATGGATACCTTGGAACTGCGCTACGCATTGGCAGGTCACCCAGGCATGGTGCATCTTCCCATAAATGGCAAGCCCGCTGTACTGGATCAGCCTGCTATACCAATAGGCCTGTTCTCGGATTCAACCTACCAGGTGAACAAGGTTCAATTAAATAAAGGTGACAGAATTTTTATGTATTCCGATGGCATCATCGAGGCCATGAACGATGAAGGCAACACCTTTGGAAAAGAAAATCTTAAAAATGCCCTCGAGAATTGCTCCAATCTTGATCTACCTGCAACCTTCAAAAAGGTGCTCTCCGGGGTACGCGAATGGTGCAAACCACGCCGACCGACAGATGATCTTACTATTCTTGGGATTAGCCTGAATCAATAAACCTACCGTGACAATCAAACCCTGCGCCCCTGCACACTTGCCAACTTTTAATGGAGAAATGAAGCATGTTACCTGGAATCAAATTGTTTGACCTTTCTGGAAAAATCGCCGTCATTACCGGTGGGTCCAAAGGTCTGGGGTTGGCCATGGCCCAGGGACTTGCATCCGCAGGTGCAAAAGTCGCTGTCATTAGTAGAAATCACCGGGAAGCTCAGGATGCCGCTACGCTTATAACTGAACAGCATGGACATCTCGCCATTGGAATACAAGCTGATGTTTCTTGTGAAAAGCAGATCCACAAGATGCGTGACGAAGTTTTGGAAACCTTCGGAAAAGTTGACATTCTTATTAACAATGCAGGAATTAACATTCGAGGCCCGATTGACGAACTTTCGTATGCGGATTTTCAAAAGGTCCAGCAAATCAATGTGGATGGCATATGGCTTACAAGCCGGGCTTTTGTTCCAACTATGAAAAAACAAAACTCAGGGCGAATTATCAACATTGCCAGCACTCTGGGTGTGGTTGGCTTGGCAAATCGCACCCCTTATGCGACCAGCAAAGGAGCGGTGGTTCAATTCACCAGGGCTTTGGCACTTGAACTTGCCCCATTTCAGATTACGGTGAATGCTATCTGCCCAGGCCCGTTCCTTACCGACATGAATATTCCCATCAAGGATGATGAAAACACCAAAAAGTTTATTGTTGGTGCGGTAGCCATGGAAAGATGGGGAGAATTGCAGGAAATACAAGGTGCGGCCATTTACCTTGCAAGCCCTGCAAGCAGTTATACCACCGGCAGTCTTTTAATGGTGGACGGTGGTTGGACAGCCCGTTAATCCCCGCTTGGAGAATTCGACATGGGGTTATTTGCCTGGCTTGCTTTTACGCTAAATATTCTTTGTCAACCCCCCAGCGAGGTGGAATTACCGAAATGGGAACGCTGGGAGGGAAGCTTTCAGGCCTCCTCGTTGAAGGATCAAAAACCTGAAAAAATAGAATTCGGAATTTACCTTAAAGATCCGGCAGGCAACAAATTCACCTGGCCGGGTTTTTGGGATGGCGACAAGAACTTCAAAATTCGTCTCCGCCCGGACCAGGAGGGAATCTGGTCTTACGAAACATACTCCAAGCCCGCTTTAGAAGGTATTCATGGATCCAAAGGCACCATCAAAGTTATTGCCCCCACCAGTAAAAACCGGTGGAGCAAGCATGGAATGGTACGGGTGATCCCCAATAAGACTTATTTGGAGCATCAGGATGGAACACCTTTCTTCTGGTTGGGGGATACAGTATGGAATGGACCGCTTTTAAGCAGTGAGGAAGATTGGACCAGTTATCTTCAAGATCGCACTCGCAAGGGTTTCAGCGTTGTTCAATTTAACATGCTGGCGCCATGGCGAACCGCGGAAAAAGATTCCGCTGGAAACAAAGCTTTTGGCGAGCAGAAACCAGTTCAAATCTCGATTCCATTCTTTCGGAATCTGGATCGAAAAATGGATGCCATTGAAGCATCAGGCTTTCTGGCAGCACCAGTAATGGTTTGGTCACTCACAAAAAATGATCCGGGATATTTTCTTGCGGATGAGGATATTATTCTTCTTTGCAGGTACGAATTAGCCAGGTATGGGTCTCATCCCATCGTCTGGATTCTTGCTGGCGATAATTCCTACCAAGCCCAAGCCGGTGAAAAATGGAAAAAGATTGGGAGAGAGGTATTTGAAAATGTTCCACATGCCCCCGTTACCACACATCCAACTGGTCGAAATTGGCCCTGGGAATCTTGGAAATCGGAAAAATGGCTGAACATTCTTGCCTACCAAAGCGGCCATGGTGATGACAACGCTTCCCTCAAATGGACCCATTCGGGACCTGTACAGGCTTCCCTGACAAAGGGCACCATGAAACCCATTATAAATTTAGAACCACCCTACGAAGATCATCTCGCCTATCAATCCAAGAAACCGATTACCGCTTATCAGGTACGAAGGGCAATCTATTGGAGTTTACTTACCACGCCAACTGCAGGGGTCACCTATGGTGCGCATGGCATGTGGAGTTGGCAGGCAACGGCCGGGGTTCCGCTGAATCACCCCGGAAGCGGGATTGCCCAGCCATGGAAGACAGCCAAAGACCTGCCGGGCGCCAATCAGATACAGCATCTTGCCAAACTCATGGATTCCATTCCCTGGTGGAACCTGATGCCGGATCAGCTTTTGTTAACCCAGCAGCCGGGCGTAAACGACCCTTCGAAATTCATTGCCTGCTCTCGAACAAGGGATTTTTCCACGGTGTTAGCCTATCTTCCCAAAGGTGGAACCGTACAATTTCGTGGCATCCCCAATCCCCAAGAAACTGAATCCGAGGAATGGTGGAACCCCATGTCTGGACGCAAACAAAAAGCCAAACGCGATGGATTTAGTTTCAGCGCACCAGACAATGATGACTGGTTGCTGATCATTCGCAAAAAACAATGATCACTATTTGCAAGCTTTAAGAAAAGCCACAAGGTCGGCCAACTCCTGCGGAGTAAATTGCTGGTCAAGTCCAGCGGGCATCACAGACACAGTACCTGGCTCCATGGATTCAATATCCTCCTTGGAAATCTTTACTGTCTGGTCGGGGCCTGTCGTAAGGACTATCTCCCTGGGATCATCGACTTTCAAGAGACCTTGGAATATTTTCCCGGATGCGGTGATAACCTTGGTTGGCTCATAACTGCGAACAAAACTTGCGCTTGGAAAAAGGATCGATTCAAGAAGGTCCCTTTCCGTGCGAATTTGGCCTATGCGAGTAAGGTCTGGGCCAATTTTCCCGCCCAAGTAACCAATCGCATGGCAGGAATAACAGGCACCCTTGACACTTTGAAAAACCAACTGGCCCCTTCGAATGTCTGAAGTTGGAATCAACGCAAGCAAGGTTTCCATTTTTTCAAGGTTTTTGGAGTTGTTCTCTTTTACTTTTTCCTCGAGGCTTTTCAAGCTCGCCTGAGTGTTGGCTCCATACCTCTTGGTTTTATCACGAATGACATCCATCTTTAGGCTGCCAAGGGCCTTGGACTTGGCCAAAGCCTTCGTAAGTTCCAAGCCTACCGCATCATCCTGATTCGTGGAAAAACAATCCAGAAGGCGGTCAACCTCAAAAGGGCTAGCTCGTTCAATGACCCTGCAAAGTGAAAGCAACTGTTTTGAATCCAGCCTCGCTTTGGCAAGGATTTCGGAAGCACGCAGACGGTTGGAAACCGTTTGAGAAGGATCCAGCGCATCATTCAAAAGATTCCATTGTGATTCATCCACAATTTTAAAACCACTTGCAAGCAAGGCGCCTGCTCTAAGCCGTGTATCAGGCTGAAATGCGGTATTTCCGAATAATCCTTGAAAAAGCGGTTGAAGTGACGCCGAATTGGAAGCATTCAATTTCAAGGATTGAATTGCCTGCAAAGACTCATTTACAAAAGCTTCGTTACTGTTTTCAAGCAATTTTTTCCAAGCTGCCAGCCATGAAGCAGACACCTCCTTGGTGGTTGATTGCGCCATCGCCCGCAAAGCAATTATCCTTGCGGATACAGAAGCCTTTTCATCCACCACCAGTCTGCCCAACATATCCGCAATAGCAGGTGATTTTGCCAAAGCAGCCAGCCTACCAACCCATTCCCCTGTTTCAGAGTCCTTAACCTTGGACAGTTCTTGGATAAGAAAAGGCTGCACCTCGCCACCCCATTCCGGGTGCCGGGAAATCAGCCACCAGCATGAATCGGTCAATGAGCGATCATTAGTTTTCATGGCATCCAAGACCATGCCAGCCTTCAATCCAGGGGGATCAATCAATTCAAGAGCATGCAGAGCTATGGATTGGACTCTTGCAGAATCGGAATTCAAACCATTTTTAGTGTTTTTAAAATCACCCAATTCATAAAGTGCGTAGGTTGCGGCATGGGAAAACGCCCTGTCTTTGGCCTGAATTGAAGCCTTAAGGATTTGTCCCACCGAATTTACCGCGCCAATTCTGCCAAGGCATTCGATTGCGAGGCGCTTATTAGCATCCGATCCGTTTTCTAAAACCTGAAATAAAGCAGACCTGGCCGGTTTATACCGGTGCAGTGAGACAGCATTCAAACATGCTTGAACCACTTGCTCGTTTTCCGAGGCAATTTTGCTGGCGATATAATCCAAGGAACTGGAACTACCCAATCTGGCCAATGCCCAAATAACATTTTGCTTTTGGGAGATGGATTTGGCAGCCTCAAATTCCCTGACAAGATAAGGAACCGCATCATCCCCTTTGACAGATAATCTTTGAGATGCAATTTTACGAACCATCCATCGTGAATCTTTCAACAAAAGAGAGAGTTCATCCACGCCGGCCGTTTCCCATGAAATACTTTTTCCTGCAGGATCTTTAACACCGGCAGCATCATTTTTTCGAACACGGTATATAGCACCCCGTACATCTGGCTTAACCAATTGCGAAGTGGGGCAGCACAGTTTGTACCAACCACCGGTATCAACAATCAGCAGGGAACCATCCACATCCTCCAAGACATCGGTTGGGTGAAAATCCACTTGATCTGAAACAACAAAATCGGAATCCACACTTTTCATCCCTGAACCATCAGGAAGAAGAATATGGCGGGAAACCTTGCGTAGATTAAACTGGCAGGCGAACAAATTACCTCGAAATCCTTCACCTAGGGATTCCGATTCATAGCAATGAAGCCCGCATGGTGCTGCTGCCCCCATATGGGTTAATACCGGCATAACATCATGGGAAGTCCAAGGGTGATCCCTGATAACATCGTTTAATTTGCCGTAAACCCCACCATAAATGGCATGAATAAGTCCATCTCGAAGCCCTGCGGCAGGGTGTTGAAAAAAAGTTGTGGTAAAAACTCTTTCACCTTCGGGGGTAAACGCGGTGTCCACCGGATTATCCATTCCGCCTGTCATCACTGGTTCAAATCCGGAACCATCCGGCTTGCAACGAAATATATGCGAAGCCTTGGTGGACCATTTCTTACCGCGAATCTCATAATCCTGCTGGGCAAACGCTCCTTTGCACCAGTAAATCCAGCCATCACGCCCTTCGTAAGGCCCGTGCAAATCATTGGCGCAACCGGTAAGCGTTTTTCCTTTGAACCATTCCTCCCGTTTATCCGCGATACCATCGCCATCCGAATCGGTTAGTTTCCAAATGCTGGGTGGAGCCGCCACATAAAGCGATCCCTGCATCCACAAAGTTCCTTCCGGAAACATCATTTGGTCGGCAAATACTGAAGAATGCTCGTACTTTCCATCACCGTCCTTGTCCTCCAGGCGGAGAATACGATGGGGTTTCTTCATTAACTGAACGTCGACTTTTTCATTTGATCCGGACGATTCTGCTACATATAACCTGCCCTGATCATCCAGAGAAGCCGTGATGGGTCTTTCTGTCTGGGGCGAAGCGGCAGCAAGTTCAATGGTGTATCCAACAGGCAACTGAAACCGATGCCCGTTTAGATTAACAAAGTGATATTTGGAACCAGCAGGTGACTGACTTTCGGCCTTTTTATGGGTAAACCCCATTAGCACTGCCACTAGGAGCAAAAAGCCTGTTAGAAACCTTGTCACCTTTTTCATCCCTGCCACCTCATTTGGAAAACATGGGGGAAGATGCATCTCCCCGGGAAAGAATGTATGCGATCAAGTCGTATATTTCTTCCTCTTTAAGGGTGTCAATCAAACCGGCTGGCATCATGGAAACCTTGGAGGTTACTATGGATTCCACCTTACGGTGATCCACACTTGTTATGGCAGTCGGGTTTAGCATATCCGTATTCAGCATGATGTTGTTCCCCGCCAGATTAATGATCCGGCCCGTGACCAATTTGCCATCATCGGTTGTAATAATCACTGCGGCATACTGGTCACTTATCACCTTGTTCGGATCGATAATCGATTCAAGAAGATCACGCTTGCTGAATCTTCCAGCAGCACTGGTAAGATCCGGCCCCTGGGCTCCACCATCATTTTGATAGCGATGGCAGGCCACGCAGCGTGCCTCGGAAAACAACCTCTTTCCTTTCTCGAAATCCCTTCCTTTGGCCAATCCTGCTTCCAGCTTGGACTCGATATCAGGCATTTTCCAATTTTTTACGAAGTCCCTTTTAATGGCAGGCAAGGCCACCTCGGTCACGACTGGCTTTGCCTCAAGAAGATCCTTCATGTCAGCTTTTTCCTTGTCGGAAAGCATCGCCATGGCATCTCGCTTGATGTTATCCAAAAAGCCACCAAAACTCATTCCGCCCTTATAACCATAAGCCTTGGTAAACCATGTGAAATAATCTTTCTTCAATTCATTGGTCCAACCCGTTCTCAACATGCGCAGAGCCCGTGCTATTTCCATCTGCTCTTCCTGAGTTGGGGAATTTTTCAGTAATGCAATTCCCTTGGAAGCAGCCGATGGATACTGCAAGTACACAAGCATCTGGCAAAGTTCCGCGTTCACAGTCTTGTTTTTGCCGGGCAGTTGCGAATCCAACTTTTGGGCCAGGAGTTTTCCAGTGGCCTCATCAGGGGCCCCCATGCGAACAAAAAGAACGCCCATGGCACGCAAATAATCAAGCTTTTGAATGTCCGTCAGCCCGGCAAAATCGATCCTTCCGAGCATAACAAGAAGTGCGGATTTCAAAGCTGGATCCACTTCTTCCTTTTTATGCTGGGGGTCGGATGCTGTTGCCCGCACCAAGGCTAAAATCGCAGGAATAGCCTTGTTCGGATCTTTTTCAGAAAGGACCTTCTCTTTCCACAACTTGGGATCCTGATGTTCCAATGCGACCCTGGCCGCATAACGGATGAAACGATCATTATTCCCAAGATAATCCCAAGCCTTGGCTACAGCTTCAGGGCGGTTGGGCTGGTGAAATTGTTCCAGCATTTTGCGAATGGCCCGTTGTTCGGAACCAGTATCATCCACTTTCGCGGGGGCAATAGATTCCTCACCCGTATAAGTCACACGGTACAAACCAGACTTGGTTCTTCTGCCACCAATGGTGAAATACATGGCTCCATCCTTGGGATGGATAATCACATCGGTCAAAGGCAGTGGAGTTCCACTTACAAACTCCTGAGTTTCAACCTTGTAGGAACTTCCATCCGGGGTCAGATGCACGGCATACATCTTGCCGTAACTCCAATCACAAATGTAAAACGCATTTTGAAATTTCGCGGGGAACCGGGCCCCGTATCCAAAGGTAACACCAGTGGGCGAACCAGGGCCTATATCAATAACGGGGGGAAGGCTATCGGTGTAATGTACTGGCCATTTACCGGCACCATTTCTCCAGCCAAACTCGGCACCACTGGTTACATGACAAACACGGGTAGGTCGATACCAAGGCGTGTTAAAATCCCATTCCATATCGGCATCATAAGTAAATAGCTCGCCATGCTTGTTGAAAGCGGCATCGTATTCATTGCGAAAGCCAACGGCGAAAATTTCCCAGTTTTTTCCTTCCGGATCAACTTTGTATATAGTTCCACCAGGTCCAAGAACCCCGGCCATAAAACCCCTACCATCCGGCATTCTGGGCAAAAGGTGATCCTCACCCCAACGAGCAGGAACCTTTGTAGATTTGTAATCCACAAGCTTGGTCTGGTTACCGATCACCACCATGATATTCTTACCGTCCGGCGCAAGCAAAACAGCATGAGGACCATGTTCCCCGCCACCTGAAAACTTTTGCAGCAAGGTCACTTCATCCAATTGGTCATCACCATTGGTGTCGCGGACACGATAAAGACCATGGTCATATTTTCCCCCCTTGTTAACCATGACATACAGACTGTCAAAAGCCCAGAGAAGCCCCTGAGCCTCCCCAATATCCGCGGGGATTTTTTCGACTTTAGTGGGGGTTTTTGAATCACCGATGGGTGATGGGGTTACCCGATAAAGGGAACCATATTGATCAGAAACGATAAGCCTGCCCTTGGGATCAACACAAAGAGTGACCCAAGAACCTTCCTGGGAGGCGGGAACACTGTGAAGGAGTTCTACTTTAAAACCTTTGGGAACCTTAAGAGAGCTTGCTGGTGTTGCAGGGGGTTCCTTTCCAGCAAGCCTTGGATCGTCCGGAGCCTTTGCTTTACCTTTTTTGTTTTCCTTACCTACTGCTTTTTTTTTTCGCTGTCAGATCCAGCGCTTAATTTCTTGAGATTAAGATCCTTGAACTGCACAGTCATTACCGGCCCGACATGAATTTGCAGCGCCAGAACGCCACTTTTAACCGCCTTGGGAGATTCATCAACCACATCGGCGGTTATATTGCCATTGATCATGTGGG
>JBEGQX010000003.1:0-16902 GCA_041180805.1 Planctomycetota bacterium | reverse complement strand
CGATGCATGGCACAGTGATGCTGAACCCGGATGGATCGTTCAATTACACACCGGACTTGAATTACAACGGTGTGGATAGCTTCAGCTACATGGCGAACGATGGGAGCCTGGATTCCAATGTCGCCACGGTGACGATCATGGTGGATGCGGTCAATGATCCACCAATCATAGATGGTGGTGAATCCATCGAGGTGTCTATACCAGAAAACACCACCTATGTGACCACAGTAATCGCAAGCGATGTGGACATGGACCCTGTCTCCTATGCCATCTCAGGCGGGGCGGACGCTGCATTATTCCAGGTTGACCCTGTCACGGGCATCCTAAGTTTCGTAGCGGCTCCAGATTTTGAAACTCCCTTGGATGCGGGCATGGACAACATCTACGATGTTCAGGTTCAGGCAAGCGATGGTATGGGTGGATTGGCAACCCAGTCGATTCATGTCACTGTCCTTGATGTTGCAGAGGAACCACCCCCATTGGTTGTGGTACCAATCGATTTCGCAGAAAACTCGGTTGCGCCGGTGGTAGACCTGGATGCAACGGGAACCGGTTTGATGTTTGCCATCGTGGGCGGGGCAGATGCAAGTTTCTTCGATATTGACCCCATGACCGGTGTGGTAAGCTTCAAGTCATCGCCCGACTTTGAAACTCCCCTGGATGCCGGTGCGGATAACTCGTACGACCTGATTGTTCAGGCAACCACACTCTATGGATTTGACCAGCAGGGCCTGCAGGTGCATGTGCTGGATGTTCCCGAGATTGATGATGGTGGCGAGCCGATTGTCATCAATTACCCCGAAAACGCAGCCTATCCCGTGGTGGATGTGAATGTCGTGGGAGACAACAGTGGTTTGACATACAGTCTTTCCGGTCCGGATGCGGCGCTCTTCAGCATCGATGCCGATGGAGTGGTAAGCTTCCTTGCGCCACCGGATTACGAGGATCCTATGGATGAAGGCGCGGATAACACTTACAACATCACGGTTCAGGTTTCCAATGCCGGTGGTTACAGCGACAGCCAGGATGTTGTGGTGAATGTGCTGGATATGGATGAGAAGGTGGAAGCCGGCCCCATTCAGGTGATACCGGATACCGGAACTTACCCAGATGATAACCTGACCAAGGCTGGCAATCCGTTGCTCACCTTCCCCGGTGAGGAAGGTTTGATGTTCACCCTGTATGGGCCTGACAATACGCCTTTGGTGGAAAATGAACATTATTTGGTCAGCTACTTTGAGGGAACCTATTCCATAACTCTGCTGGATGCCAACCCAGGTCATGACCCGATACCCGACCCTGATGTGGATCCATTTGGCACCTATCTGCCGGATGGCACACCCTCGGGTAACGCTGCCGCAACTGCGGATGGAATTTACCGCCTGGAGGCAGAGGATCCGTTTGGGAATGTGGGGGAAGTAGGAACCTTTGAGATCGATACAACGATTCCCCTGACTGGCCCGATAGCGATTGATCCGGATACCGATCCTGCGGGTGATTTGACCACTTCAGCGGGCAACCCGGTGATCACCTTTGCGGGTGAGGGTGGGCTGACCACCTTTGTGGTAAGCTTTGCCGACCCTGTCACAACCCTGGGGGTACCTTTGGTGGAGGGAAGCCATTACCTTCTATCCAGTGCGGAAGACACCGCGGACATTGATGGCAATCCACTAACCACAACGCTTTATACCATCACTCTTCTGGATGCCAATCTGGACCTTCCGGGTAATCAGCCTTACGGTGATTACTTTGGTGGGGCAGCCACGGGCAATCCTGCGTTCACCGGTGATGGTTTATATACTGTGGAGGCATCGGACATAGCAGGCAACACCAAGCCTGTTGGCAGTTTTGAAATTGATACCAACCCTCCTCCAATACCCGGGGTTGATACTGTCAAGTATCTTGCCACCGGAAATGTGCCACAAGGCGAAGTCATTGGTGCCAGCACAACGGGTACCGCTGTCAACATTCGAAATGCGATCAGCAATGATCCCTTCGGCGCGGTTACACCGTTCCCGGGTTTTGATGGCGAGGTGCGTGTGGCCTGGGCAGATTTCAACAACGACGGATTCAAGGACATGGTGGCTGGCGCCGGCCCGGGTGGTGGCCCCCATGTGAAGGTGATCGATGCGATCACCGGAAGGGAGTTGTTGAGCTTCTTTGCCTTTGATCCATCGTTCCGCGGTGGTGTGTATGTCTCCGCGGATGATGTGAACAGCGATGGTCTGGCCGATCTGGTGATTGGTGCCGGTCAGGGTGGTGGCCCCCATGTGAAGGTGTTTGATGGTCGAACCATTAACGAGATTTACTCGTTCTTCGCGTACGATGTGAATTTCACCGGTGGTGTCACGGTTGCAACTTATGATTACGACAAGGATGGCACCCTGGACATTGTCACGGGAGCAGGCCCCGGCGGTGGGCCCCATGTGAAGGTGTTTGACGGTGTATCCCGCGAAGTCATCAAGCAGATCATGGCATATGCCCCGGATTTCCGTGGTGGGGTCTATGTTGCTGCCGCGGATTTCAACGGTAATCTGGTTCCGGATATCATCACCGGTGCTGGCCCGGGTGGTGGCCCCCATATTAAGATCATCAATTTTGAAACACTGGAAGTAGTGGATGAAGAGATGGTCTTTACCAACTACACGGAACCAGACGGCGAGGTGATAGACACCCTGTTTGGTGGTGGAGTTAGGGTTGCCCTGGCGGATGGAAACGGAGATGGATTGCTGGATCTTCTGTGCGGTGCCGGCCCCGGTGGCGGACCCCATGTGAAGATTTACGCTGCCGGCAGCAAGATTCGTGAAATAGCGAGTTACTTCTCCGGTTCGCCTGATGATACCAGTGGAGTGTTTGTGGGTGGTTAGGGCTATCCCCACAGGCAGCAAGGCTCTCTGCCAAGCGCAGGGGGCCTTGTGTTTTTTAGTGTCCCATCAGTTGGGGGAGCTTGGATTGGATCTGGACATTCGATAGAAGGCCAGGCTGAAACCGCCCAGCAGAACAAAGGGCATTCCCGCCATAACATAGATGCTGCGATTAAATGCCTGGGCTTCGCGAAACTGGGATTCGGAGGATGCACCGGGAGTGGCCTTGGTGGCATCCCTGCAGTTGGGGCAGGCGTTTGCGGACTTGCATTCCAGAACCAGGAAAACAAACAAAATGGCAAGAGTGATTTTTAGCAGCTTCATTCGCATGGTTGCCTGTTCCCCTAGTACATGCGGTACAGCATAAAGTATACCACGACCCCGGTAATGGAAACATAGAGCCAGATGGGAAAAGTCCAGCGGGCCAGTCGCAAATGCTGTGCGAGTTGGTTTTTCAACCCCCGGTACACCGTGACGAGAATCATGGGCGTAACCACGATCGCCAGGATTGTATGGGTGAGAAGGATCGCATAATAAAGATAGCGAACCGCTTCTGGGGCGGCGGGGTTGCGATCTTTGAATGCGGTCGCGACGCTACCCTTGATGACCAGATGGTAATAGAGGTAAGAGCCCAAAAAAACAGCGCTGGTGGCAACGGCGGCCAGCATCAGCACCTTGTGCAGGGGCTGGTTTTTCAGCACCTTGATGGCAAGGAACCCCAGCACGATAAGCACTCCCGCAAGCGCGTTAAGGCTAGCGTTCCAGCCGGGCGAGATCACCTGATTGAGGAAATCCATGGTTACTCCGATGCCAGTGCCTTCGAGGCTGCCAAAAGTTTCTGAATTCCGGGTTCGTAAGTGTCGATCTTCTTGCCTTCCATGTCGGTGGGTGTTCCCTCGTAATAACCACGGATGACACCCTTTTTATCCACCAGTACAATCCTTGGGCTATGGATAAATTCCATGCCGGGCTTGGCAAGTTCCGCCGGGTTACGGCCCACGGCAAGCTTGAAGCTTTCGCGGATGAGCTTGTGCAATTCTTCCTCTTTGCCCGTGAGGAACCACCATCGGTTGGGGTCGGCCTGGAAGTTGGAAGCGTATTGGTCAAGTTCTTTGGGATTGTCGCGATCGGGATCCACGGTAAAGGTTACAATCTGCACATGGGGTTGGTTTTTGAGCTGTTCCTGCAAACTTGCCAGGGTTGCGCACACCTGAGGGCATGGGCCTGTGCAGCGGGTGAATACAAAGGAAGCCAGCCAGACTTTGCCTTGCATTTGTTCCAGGGATATTTCCTTGCCGGACCTTTCCTGAAACTTGAAATCTGCGACTTTGCCAAAATCTGGTAGGTGTTCGTGTTTCCCACAGCCTGGCAAACCAGGGATTGCCAATAGCAGGAACAGCATTCCCGAATACTTCAGCATTTACCGGCTCCGGTAAAGAACGGTGTCGGGAAGTAGCGCCGCGAGAATCACCATGCCCAGAATGATGGTTGGCACCAGCACCAGCCAGAGTTTTTTGCCATCGTGCCTAAGATGCATGAACTGGAAAGAGGTGATGAAAACCAACACCAGGGAAAGCCCGGCAACAAACCACGCCTTGTTGGCACCCTGCATGGATGGGCCGACAAGGGGAAAAAGAAGCGCCCCCACCATTAGGATTGCCGCGGTGGCAACAAGCGAGGTTTTGGATTCGGTGTTTTCCGTGGTCATGGGGTGAATCCTAAAGAATGTAAAGAATGGGGTAGATAACCAGCCATACCAGATCCACAAAATGCCAGTACAGCCCGGTAAGCTCCAATGCGGCAAAATGGTTTTGCAGCTTGCCCATCAATCCGGCGAGGAACAACACCAGAAAAGCGACCAGGCCGCATATCACATGGATGGCATGGATGCCGGTCAGGGCAAAGTAGCAGGAAGCCCAAAGGTTGCCATTCGGTATGGCGGGTGGAAGGTGCAGTTGGGGGTATTGCGCGATCAGTTCATTTACCTTGTCCCCAAGCTGGCCGGGTGTCAGCGGACGGATGTAATCATTCTTGGAATCTTTGCTATCGAGGGTAAGCTGCAGCAAAGCGTGGCATTTTTTGACATCTTCCTTCTGGGTGGCGAAGTTTTCCTGGTTAACCCCCTGGGTGATGGAGCGGAGTTTTTCCTGTACTTTTCTTACATAGGCAACCCCATTTGGCAGGAGCAGTTTTTCATTTTCCGGGCTAAGACCACCCACGCATTCGCCGATCTTGCCAGGCAGTAGCCCGTGTTCAAACTTGGATCGGTACTCGGTGGCCTTGATTCCCAGGAACACAACCCCCAGAAGGATGGTGGCTCCCAGAAAGCGCGTGGCCTTGGACGGGTTACCAGCCCTGAGTTCCTGGATGGAAAAAAGCGCAAGCAGGCTGCTGGTGATGAGGATGACGGTGTTGATGGCGCCGATCCAGGGTTCCAGATGCACGGTTTTGGGGTTGGGCCAGGCCGCCACGCCTGGGCCGGGTACCCGTGCGCTTTCCCGTAGCAGCATGCAGGTTGCCAGCATACCCGTGAAGAACATGATTTCCGTGGCAAGGAAAAGCCACATGGCAAGCTTGCCGTTACTGATTGGAAGATTGGTGGTGGACTGGTTCTGGCTCATCGATCGTCCTTAACGAATCAGGGTGCGAAGCAGGTGGTCGGCAACCAGAATGGCCCAGATGCCAGGAAGATAAACCAGAGAGGCCCTTAGCACACTGCGGGCGTTTTGCATGGTTCTTTCCCTGTGAAAAGACATGGCCTTCAGAAGGAAAAACAATCCGAGAAGGGCTGCTCCGAACAGGTAGAGAACACCGGCTGCGTGGATCAGGATTGGCACAAGACTTACCGGAATAAGCGCCAGGCAGTATGCCCTCATTTGCAATGAAGTCATGTCGCCGTTAGGGTCGAAGGAGCTTAGCATTTTATGCCCACCCATGGCGTACTGGTCGCGATACAGCCAGGCGATGGCCAGGAAGTGTGGTATCTGCCAGATGAAAAGAATCATGAACAGGGTGATGCCTTCCCAATCCAGGGTTCCCCGAACCCCAACCCAGCCAATCAGGGGAGGCATGGCCCCGGGCACCGCGCCCACCAGGGTGTTCCAGGTGGACCATTGCTTCATGGGTGTGTAGATGAAGACATAAGACACCAGGGTGAAGAAGGCCAGACCCGCGGTTAGCTTGTGTGGAACGGTGAGCAGCAGATAACCCGTGCCACCCAACCCAAGAAGCAGGCCGAATAAAAGAGCTTCCAGGGTGGTAAGCCGACCGCCCGGAAGAGGCCTGTTTGCGGTTCGGGGCATAAGCAGGTCGGTGTTTCTTTCCCAGACATGGTTCAGCGCGCCGGCGCCTGCAGCCACCAGCGTGGTGCCAATCACGGTGTTCAAAACCACCCAAAGATCGGCCCAGGTTGCACCGGCGAAAGCACCGCCCGCAGCCACGGAAACCATGACCATCGTTCCAATGCGGGGCTTGGTCAGATCCAGGAAATCCAGCAATCGGGTTTTCAAGGCCGAGGAGGCAACGGTTGTCATGGCGCCTGTACCTCCGCGCGTTTCGCCTGCTGAATTCGTATGGCGGCTCCGAAGGAAACCACCAGAAGGATCGCACCCACCATGGCGTGCAGAGTTCGCACCGTGGCCTGGCCAAAGGTGGTTGCTTCCTGGATGACAGGCCTGCCAGTGCCAAACTTGCCCATCCAGGCCTCAACGCCGAGAACCACCTGCACAAACACAATCGCACCAAGAAGAATGGTGTAGGGCTTAAGGTAGCTTCTTGCCCTGCCGCTTTGTGTCATTTTCAGGGAAATCCAGGCGACAACCCCGAAGGCGATAAATGCGGTGATCAGGTGCATTCTTTGTGCCCAACGAGCGCCGCCATGCCGGACAATCACCGCCCAGACAAGTTGTACGACCAGAACACAAAAAAGCATCCAGCCGATCTTGGGAAGCAGGCGCAGATCTTTTGATTCCAGCGCCGGGATAATGGCGGGGGATGATGCGAGCAGTGCGGTACCAAACACCAAACAGAAAACAAGCTGGCCTGAAGCACCATGAACAGTGGCCAGTTCGGGGCCCACCAGCGCGTTCAGGTAAACACGAAGCCCGCCCAAAAGCCCCTGCAGAATGACGCCAAGGTATGCCAAAAGGGCCAGCATTCTAAGGCCTGCGTTCGGTTCATTCTTCTTGATGGAGGTGATGGCCCTTGCAATTGAAACCAGCGCCGAAACCAGCGCTATGCCCAGGCCAATACCCAGAACTTTCTGGTTCACCGCGCCAACGGGATCGGCGGCAGCCTTACTCCGGTCCACACTGGTCATGGCGATTGCCACACCCACGGACACGGCAACCAGGCCGGCGTTCGTCATTCCCTTGCGGAATGTTCCACCCGTGGTGTTCCAAGTCAGAATTACCATGCCCAGGATGGCGAACCCGCTGAGGTAACCTGCCACCCGGTGAATGTGTTCGATGAAATAACCGGGCGAGGGTTCCTTCCAATCCTGGCTCAGGAGAAACCAGGGCTCGGTTGGCCATATGGGATCCACCATTCCAACCCGGTAAGTGGTGATCAGCGTTCCCAGAACCAAGAGGGCTAAAACCAAACATACGGCAAGCCAGCAGGCAAGCCTGACAACCTTGGAAACGCCATTCGCATGGATGGAATTCATCATGAGTGTGTTGCTCCCAGCGGGGTTGCCTGCGGCAGGTTGTCGGTTGGGCCATCCACCGCGTATTCGTAGGGCCCGCGGTAAACCCGGGGAATCGATTCAAAGTTTCCATGGGGCGGTGGGGAAGGAGCCTCCCATTCGAGCGAGTTGGCCCCCCAGGGATTTTTGTCCGCCTTTTTGCCAAACACCAGTGAATAGAAAAAGTTGAACACGAAGATCAACTGGCTTAACCCGAGCATCAGGGCGCAAATGGTCATGAACTGGTTCAGGGGTTGCAGGTTTTCCAGATACTGGTAGATGGTTGGGTCGTAGTACCTTCTTGGATGGCCGCCAATGCCAAGAATGTGCATGGGGAAAAAGGTTAGGTTTCCAAAAACGAATGTCAGCAGGAAGTGAAGCTTTCCAAGAGGTTCGTTCATCAGTCTGCCAAACATCTTGGGAAACCAATAGATGAACCCCGCAAAGATTCCAAAGATGCTGCTCATGAAAAGCACATAGTGGATGTGAGCCACAATGAAGTAGGTATCGTGGAAATAAACATCCACGGGCGTGGCCGCCATGAAGATACCACTTAGCCCGCCGATGACAAACATGGAGACAAAGGCCATGGCGTTGAGCATGGCGGAGGTGAACTGGATGTTTGCACCCCAAAGCGTTGCCAGCCAGTTGAAGGTTTTAACCGCGCTGGGCAGGGCGATCATGATGGTGGCAAGCATGAACCCGGTGCCAAGGCGGGGATCCATGCCACTTTGGAACATGTGATGGCCCCAGACTATAAAGCCCAGCCCGGCGATTCCAGCCATCGAGAACACCATGGGTTTGTAGCCGAACAGTGGCTTGCGCGAAAAGGTGGCAAGCACTTCCGAGACGATACCCATGGCCGGAAGAATCATGATGTAAACGGCCGGGTGCGAGTAAAACCAGAACAAATGCTGCCACAACAATGGTTGCCCACCGCCCGGGGTGGTCTGCCAGTTGCCGAATGTCATGCCACCGGGGGGCAGGAAAAAGTTGGTGGCGATCAGCTTGTCCAACAACTGAAGAATCAGCGCCACGGTGAGAACCGGCAGTGCCAGGGCCTGAAGTACCGCGGTGATGAACAAGGACCAGACCGTGAGGGGCATGCGCATCAGAGACATTCCCGGTGCCCGCATATTCAGGATGGTGGTGATGTAATTGACCGAACCCATCATGGAGCCGATGCCGACAAAAAGCAGGGAAACCAGCCAGAGAATCTGCCCCATTCCCGAGCCCGAGGCGGCGGGTGAGTTTCGGGAATCATCCTTGAAAAGTGAGTAGGGTTCCTTTTTGGCCTGTTCACCTTCCTTGGCGACCGGGGCTTCGAGTCCGGCCTCGGCATTGGTGTTCGACAGAGTGGGGTATGCAGTCCAGCCAGAACCCGCTGCGCCACCATCCACAAAGAAACTGCAACAAATGATGATGAAGGCGGGCCAAAGCACCCAGTAGGAAAGCATGTTCAGCTTGGGAAAAGCCATGTCCCCGGCGCCGATCATAAGTGGGATCAGGAAGTTGCCAAACGCCCCTGTCAGCCAGGGGATAACCACGAAAAAGATCATCACACTGGCGTGCATGGTGAAAAGCATGGAGTAAAAGTCGGGTGACATTTTGCCACCCCAGGCCTGGGGAAACCATTTGCCGATATAGGGAAGATTCCCATCCGGCCAGGCAAGTTGCAATCGTACCATAAGGGCGAGAATGCCACCGATTCCAAAGAACACCAAGCCAGTGAAAAGAAACTGGATACCGATAACCTTGTGATCTTCCGAAAAGAGGTACTTCTTGAGGAACCCCGGTGAATGATGCTGATGGGAGAGTTCGGACATTATTGCCTGCCTCCTGTGCTGGCAGCGACATTGGCCTGCTTGTTCAGTTCATGCGAGCGTTGCAGTTTCATGGCGTCGGCAAACCAGCGTTCGTAATCCTGCCTGGATTCATGAATGTATAGTTTGCCACGCATACGGTAATGGCTTCCGCCGCATAATTCGGTGCAGGCGATTTCCCATGTGCTGTTGGGAAATAGTTCCTCGAGTTGGCCCGTGGCGGGGTTGTACTTCACATTTGCCTCGACCGCCTGGAACCAGACAGGCATGGTTTTGCCTGGCAGCGCATCCTGCTTGAGACGAAGGTTGGGAAGGAATAGGCTGTGAATAACATCCTGAGTCTTCAAGTGAATGCGAACCTTTGCATCTTTCCAGGCGTGGATTTCGTTGATTTGGTGAAGATCGTTAAGGTTGCCGGTTTCGGCCCATTGCGCGGGATTTTCGGTCCTGGAACCCTGGGGGGTTCTTATCCGCCATTCCCATTGCCTTGCAAGAACCACCATGTCCAGATCGTGTTCGATGTTTTTGCCACTGAAGCGCACCGGGAACCAGGTTTCCAAATCGATGTATTTCATTTTGGCCCAGGCAGGCACCTGGACAAAACCGAGATAGATCAGGATCAGGCATGGAACAGCGGTCCAGAGAGCTTCCATTCCCAAATGTCCATGAATGTAAGCGGCCTTTTCCACTTTACGGTCGCCAAAGCGAATCATGGAATAGACAAGGATACCCTGGGTGAGAACGAAGAAAAATCCGGTAACCGCGAGGATGATGTAGAACAATCTGTCCACGTCACCACCGAAGCTGGAAACATTTTTTGGCAGCCACCAACCCATGAAGGGGGCGGCAAGGAATAATCCAAAGGCCCCAAGGTTTATGGCCGCGAATATCAAGCTCCAGAATATTTTCATGGTGGGAATCCTGAAGGGTTACTTGGTTGTTGGAGCCAGCGATGCCACACCACGCTGTGCCTGGCCATAGACCTTGGCCCGAACATCGTCTGGAAGCATGGAGGGAAAAGGCAGCGCCTCGATAAAATGCACCAAGTCCCAAAGTTTTTTGGCTTCATCATCGGCGGTTACTGTGACCGCGGGCATCTTTGAGGGGGGAATGCCCCGCTTCAGGCGCCAATAGATATCTATGGGCCTTCTGCCACCCCTGTACACGGCATTGGTGAGGTTCGCCGGACGCACCAGGGTTCCCCACTCATCGTACTGGTAAAGGGATTGCCGACCGAAATCCTGATGGCAGGCAACGCACCCAAAGGCATCTGGCGCGGTGCTGCTGAAAAGATGAAAGCCTCGCTTGATGGATTCAGCCATATCCTTGTCGTTGTAGGTTGGATATGGTGCGGGTTCGATGGGCTTCTGGTCCGAACGCTGGTAGGCCTTAAGAAGGTCTGCCGTGTATAGCTTCACGAAAATGCCTATGGTTTCTTTTTCGGGTTCGGCATCGGGGAGAAGTTCGAATAGCTCGGTGACATTATTCTTCTTTTTCAGCAAGGTGCGGGCGGTTTCAAATTCCACTTCGCCGCGAATGCTAAGGTGCAGAATGTAGCTGGTAAGGTTTTCCAGCGCCTCCTGGCCCAGCAATGTGAAGGAAGGCATGGAGGTTCCCTCGACACCCTGTTTAAGGCTGCGAAGAATATCCTCCCTGCGTGGCTTTACCTTGTTGCCGGTTGGATTGGAGGAAATGAATTTGAATTTGCCCTGGCGGAAATCGCGCGGATGAGGGTTCACCCAGGGGCCTGTTGGGCCGCGGCCGTCACCCGTCAGGCCATGGCAGTGCAGGCAGTTGCGCCTGTAGAGTTTGCTGCCTGCAAGGAGTGATTCCTGTTCCAATTTAAGCGCCATAACCATCGGATCGATATCCGCAGAATTGGGTTTGCCCACCCTGGGTTGATTGGGGGTTCCAAATGCTTCCACCAGTTCCTTATCGAGTTCGGTGCGGAGATTTTCCGGGAGTTCGCGCGGGTCAAAGGTTTTTCCACCCAGATCCTTGATGCGGGCGATGGATTTATCCAACTGACCCGGGCCGGGCAGGCGGTCTTGGGTTTGTTTCGGAACTTCGTCCACAATCAGGTCGGAACGAAATGGATAAACCACATCATCCGGATATGAGTCATTGGACGAGCAACCGCTGCCAAGCCAGGTTGCACAACCCAGCAAGAGCACAAAGATTCCCCAATTTCCAAAGGTTCCTGATTGAATGGTCGCCCAAGGCGTCATGGTTATAAAGTCCTCTATGGCATTAGTAGGATGAATAAGTTCAGCCCAGCAAAACTTCCAAAATTGGTAGTTCAGTGAATAAACTCTGCAATTCCAATGCCAGCTAACATTTTACTCACAAAACGAAAAGATTCGAGAATGATAAATTGAATTCCGAATGGCATCTCAGCCTTGAGAATCAAAGGGGTACGGTTTCCCATAAATGGGAAAACAGCTTTTCTGTTATAGAACCAGGGTTCGATTTTTATTTCCAAGCGTTTGGAAGCTGATATTATGGCTTTTCCATTGAAGCAATTCCGGATTTCTGGGTGATCCATGCGGTTTGCCATGTGTGCATCTTTGATACTTTGTGGCAGCCTTGCATTGGCCCAACAGCCAGACCCTATTCTTTCCCAAATTAAAAGTTTGGTTCAACAAGGGAAAAATAACGAGGCGATGACCCTGGCGGGCAGTCTCTTGAAAATGCCGGCGGGTTCCCAGATTGCTGTCCAAAAAAACTTGTTGGTGAATGCTGGGGTTTGTGGCGAGGCAATTCTTGCCTGCCTGAAAGCGCCGGAATTTCAAAAACAATCTAAATCCTGGAGAGAGGAAGGGGATGCGTTTTTTGAATCCGGTAACCTCGAACAGGCCGGGCTTCATTGGCAGCGGGCATGGGTCTTGAATGCCACGGGTGCGCGTTGGTTGAACAACCCAGAATTGGAGTTCGGCGAAATACCTCATCAAGATTGGTTCCGTTGGTTACTGTTGGATTTGTTCCAGGAACCATTTCGTTTTTATTTCCAACCTGAATTAGGGGAATTCCTGAAAAAGCATGGAAAGGAAACCACCAAATTTTTGGGCCGACAGTCAAGCTACAAGGATGTGTTTCTTGAATTGGAATCACGAAGCAATCTGCGGATGAGTAACCCGGCAAGTTCTTTAAAGTGGAATGCGACCAGAAATCCGCAGGCGGGAGGAAAATTGCTGCCAGAAGAATTGTCCTCCTGGTGTTCGGACGGTCCGGCGGTCAAGCTTTCGATTGCTTTGCCTGAGCAGGTGAAATCTTCCAGTGGGAATGGTTCGTCTTCCAACACGTTTGGTCTAACCTGGAAGAATCAACTGCTATTCCAGGATAGTACCAGTTTGCGTTCGGTGAATTTTGAAAATGGAAGTGTGAATATCATTTGGGGTGAGCCATCCGGCATGGTGGATGATGCCATGGGATTGGAGCCATCTTTGTGCATGGCCGCCCCTGACAGAATGTTTGCAATATTGGGAGTGAATCCCAAAGAAAATCTGCCAGAGACAAGATTTCTTGCAGTGCAAATGGAACGAAAACAAAGCCGGTTGCTGTATGCCTCACCAGCTCCCGGAGAATCAAGCCGATGGGTCAGCGGTCCCTTGTTGCTGGGAAATCGTGTTGTTGCGGTTGCAAAAACACGCGTACAAGGAAAGGAATTGTATCGAGTTCATGTCATGAACAGCCAATCTGCTGTGTTGGATGTTCTTTCCACCCTGGACTTGCCTGCGGAAAGTAATCCTGATTCGCGATTTGCTGTGCCGGTGCAGTTGGCTGGATTTGGTTCCATTTTGCTAATAAGCACCGCCAGCCGCCTTTTGGCGATAGATCTGGAAAAAAACATCCAGCTTTGGTCCAGAATCTATCCTTCCACGGCTACCAAGGTTTCCAAAAAACCAGCGAACCGGATTCTTGCCCACCAGGGACTGATTTATCATCTTTCCGAAGGTGGGCTGGAAATCGAATGTGTTTCGGTGCTGACAGGCTTGACCCTTTGGCGCAGGGAAATTGGGGAACCTTTAAATATACTTGGCGCCGTGAGCGGAAATTTGCTGCTGGAGCCATCCCGTGGGGTCAGGGCGTTGAACCTTCGAACCGGTCTGGATGCCAGTGGCTGGCTGACACCCAACGATTTTGGGAACATCCATTCTGAAGGAAGTGGTTTCTTCTCTGAAAAGTTCTATTATTGGCCCACCAATCATGGGTTTCTTGTGTTGGATTGCCAGACGGGAAGACCAGCCGCCGATGTCACCTTGTTTTCAAAAGTTGGCAGAGGATCCGTTTTCTATTGCAACCGGGGCTTAATCGTTGTGAATGATTCTCAAATAAGTTTCTATTCCAAACCGGAATACTCCGGCACAAAGTTCATGATTCCTTCAGACCACGGCAAAAAGCTTGGCGCTCTTTTTCCCTAAAGACTATGAAAAAACTCTGAGGCAGGTTGTTTGTAGGCGAATTGTTGTTCAGCAAAGTCTATACTGAAATAGCAAACCATTCTTGATTATTGAGGTGCTAAAGGTGCTTGCAAACAAACAGGAACCCGGGGCAGATTCGCATTATGGGTTTCAAGAGAACGACTTACTGGCTTTGAAGCTGCTTCATCAGGATCTCGGCAGGGTCGAGGCGGAAATTTCCAAGATTATCGTGGGTCAAAAAGAGGTTGTCAGGCAGTTGCTGGTCGCACTTCTTGTGAAGGGGCACTGTCTGCTGATGGGAGTGCCGGGGTTGGCGAAAACCCTGTTGGTTCGCACTTTGGCGCAATGTCTGGGATTATCGAACACCCGTATTCAGTTTACCCCGGACCTGATGCCTTCAGACATAACAGGGACCGAACTTTTGCAGGAAGACCAGACCACCAGGCAGAGAGTCTTTCGTTTCATGCCCGGACCAATCTTTGCCAACATAGTGCTGGCGGATGAAATCAATCGTACTCCGCCCAAGACCCAGTCCGCACTTCTGGAGGCAATGCAGGAGCTTCAGGTTACCGTAGCGGGAAATTGTCATCGGTTGCCGGATCCTTTCTTTGTGCTGGCCACGCAAAATCCGATTGAACAGGAGGGAACCTACCCGCTTCCGGAAGCCCAGTTGGATAGGTTCATGTTTCTCATTCACATGAATTATCCATCCGCGGATGAGGAATTGGAGATCATCACCAGAACCACATCACCCCTCAGGGCATCCATCCAGAAAATCCTTGGTCATGAACAGTTGGCCAAAATGCAGGAACTTGTCAGCCGAATACCCGTGTCGGGTCATGTGGTTCGTTATGCGATGGAGTTGGTACGCGCCACACGACCCAAAACCGATGTGGAACTTAATCCCTGTGAACAAGTCGCCAAATATGTGAACTGGGGTGCTGGCCCAAGGGCAGGGCAGGCACTGGTTCTGGCGGGCAAGGCTGGTGCCGCCTTGGATAACCGCTGCCATGTGACCACGCAGGATATTCGCATGGCTGCGCATTCCGTCTTAAGGCACCGAATTGTTCCAAACTACCATGCCGAGGCCGATGGCGTAACCGCGGATGATATTATTGACGCGCTTTTGGAATCCGTTCGAGTGGAAGTGACAGCCTGATTTCTGCGGAGTCGCAACCTTGGCAAACCAGCAGAAACATCTCCGGCCGGATGATCTTGCAAGACTTAAACTTTTGGAAGTCGAAGCAAGGTCCATCGTGGAAGGTTGGATATCGGGAAGGCATAAAAGCCCCTTGCGCGGTTTCTCGGTCGAGTTTGCCGAGCACCGTGAGTACGCCCCCGGTGATGATCTACGAAGGCTGGATTGGAAAGTGTTTGGCCGCACTTCCAAGCTGCATGTCAAACAGTTTGAACAGGAAACCAACCTTACCTGCCAGATTCTGGTGGATGCCAGTGAATCGATGGGGTTCGGCACGCAATGCTGGCAGGATCATCCGCAATTGTCATACTCTAAGTTTGATCATGCCGCCGTAACCGCGGTATCCCTGGCCCATCTGTTATTGCAATCCGGCGATTCCGTGGGGCTGACCCTTTATGGCGAGGGGCCTTTAAGTCAGGTTCCCGTATCGGGGAAAAGCGATCAGTTGAACACCATGTTAGAGGTGTTTTCCGGTGGGGCGGGAAATCAAAAGACCAGGCTGGCACCGGTTCTTGAATCCCTTGCAGGCAAGATGTCCAGGCGCGGCATAGTATTGGTGTTCTCGGATTTTCTGGACGACCCGGATGCGGTGATGCAATCCATCAGATTGTTGGTGCATCGCGGGCACGAAGTGGTCGCCTTTCATGTGCTGGACCCCATGGAATTGGATTTGCCTTTGGATGGGCCAGTGTTATTTCGCGGTGTGGAAGGTGATCCCAGCCTTGATACCGACCCTGCCACCCTGAAAAAGGATTATCTGGAAAAACTGGAAGCCTGGCGCGCTGGCATTGAAAATAACATGACCCGGATGGGAATGGATTATCTGTTGTTGAGAACGGATGAAAAGCCGGGAGCAAGGCTTGCGGCGTATTTGCGGGGCAGGGCCGGTCGTAAGCTGCGCAATAAACAGGGGGGACGCTCATGAACCCCATGCTGGCATTTTTGTTCGAGTCTCCATTCGCGGCCATGGTTGCCGGTGGTCTCGCTGTTGGTATTCCGTTTCTAATCCACTTGTTAAGGCGTTTGCAAAGGCGTGAGGTCACGCTGCCGACATTGCGGTTTCTTCTTGAGGCCCGCAGAAACCAGGAAAAAAAATTACGCATAGAGCAATGGCTATTGCTGCTGTTGCGGTCGGCGATGGTTCTGCTGTTGGTGGGAGCTTGTGCTGCCGCCATGCCATGGGCCGAGCCATACTGGCGAAAACTTTTCCCGAATCTCATGGGTGAAATGGAAGCTTCCCTGGTTTCCTCGCATTCCATCATTGTGCTGGACAATTCTCTTAGCATGCTTGCCCGTAACGGCAATGAAACTTCCATGGAAGCCGCCAGGCGAAAGGTTCATGAATACATTCAGGGGCAGGGTCCACTGGCTTCTTTCACGCTGGTGACCATGGGCTGGCCCGCAAAAGTCTGGATTTCTGACCCTTCTCCCGAAGCCGTGCGGGTCGCGAAAATCGTTGATGAGGTTCCTGTGTCGCATACCCCGACGGATCTTCAGGGCGCGCTGGCAAATGTTGAAAATCTTTTGGTGCGATATGCGGGGCAGTTCCGGGAAAACCAGGTGGTGTTTTTCTCGGATTTGCAGCGGTCGGCATGGTATGCCTCGCCGGGTTCCCAGCTTCAGTCCATGTTTGCGCGTATTGGTTCCAAGGCAAAGCCCAGGCTTTTGGATGTTGGCAAACAGGTCGCCTCAAACAGGGCGATAACCAGTTTTGAAATGGAAAACGCCATAGCCCAAACCACAGCTAGTGCGTTCTTCAATGCCAGAATTCAAAGTTTTGGTGCCAAACCAGGTGATCTTACCCATGTGAAAATATCCTTCGCGAGACTCCGTCCCGGAAAAGATATCGGCGGTCTTCAGCCTTTTGCGGAGGAAACCATTGACCTTCGTGAATCATCCATGGGAAATGTTC
>JBEGQX010000002.1:0-18877 GCA_041180805.1 Planctomycetota bacterium | reverse complement strand
ACACCTGGTCGGATGACCCAGACCCTGCGTTCCATTACAACGCGGCTCTTGCCAGCGCGATTCTTATCTTTATGCTGCTTGGCCTAAATTCGGTGGCAATCTTTTACCGCTACTTCGTCCAAAAAAACCTCAAAGGTTGATCAGGGCTTTTCCACCATTGCCAAAAGTGACTGTCCGGTGGCAAATCTGCGAACATTTTCACGCATAAGCCGCCATTTGCGATCCATGACTTCCGGCCCGGAAGGCTTCTTACCGGTGACAGGATTTACTCTTTCGGCACGGGCAAGACTGGTAAGCTGAACTTTGGCCGCCCCGGCATCCTTGATAATTTTTTCCGTTGCCCCCTGGGAGGAAGTTTGAATCCAGCGGAGCTTTTTACCATTCTTAAGGATTTCCTCGGTAGCAAATCCCAAGACCGCATCGGCATCCATCGCCAGCTTTGCTGCCTCTTCCGCATTCGCAACAGGAACAAATTCCACTTCCGGGGCCACTAATTTCAGTGCTGCTATCTGGTCTGGCATATAACCGGTGGAAACCAGAATTCTTTTGGGGGCCACCCAGCCGTCCTTTGGTTTCTCGGCAACATAATCACCGGAGACATAACCCAGTTCCCGAATCAAATCATGGGGAACGGCCTCGCCGGTAAATTCCTTGAAAACATGCTCGACATTGTCTGGCTTCACATCCACACCAGTCCAATCCTTGTACCAGGGCAACTTGATGGAATCCTGCAATTGTTTCATCGACTTGCCTTCCTTGATACCCTTGGATACCTCGTTGCGAAGTTCAACAAAAAATCGCTGTTGTCTTTCCACTAACTGGGGGCCATCTATTGGTCCATGACCCGGGCAAATCATCTTGGGTTTCAACTTCTTCATTTTTTCAAGCGCGTTAACCCAAGAGGAAGAATCCGAATGGCCCATGAAATTATAAGCACCGTTCACGCAGGCATCGCCAGTGCAAAGGATGCCGTGTTTGGGAAGCCAGGCAACCGCATCGCCAGCGGTATGCCCATGGGCAAGGTAAAGAAATTCAACCCTTTGCTTGCCATCTTCAAGTACCAAGCGGTCATCAAACACAACAGCCGGCGCCTTTAGAAAACTATTCGCCACATCCTTGCGCCCGGTGGGCCCCTCTCCAGCCTCCTTGAATTCCCTAAGGCCGTATTTGTTCATTAAACGGGCACATTGTGCTTGGGCTACCACGCTGGCACCCTCCCTGAAAAAAACGGAATTGCCATAGGCGTGGTCCCCATGATGATGGGTATCAAACACATAACGAATGGGCTTGTTCGTGGTTTTTCGAATGGCTTTTACCACATCTTCCGCACCTTCCGGAAAATTGGCATCAATGACAGCCACAAAGTCTTCAAACACCACCCAAACGTGGTTGCTTCCACCAAATGGCACTGATTTATCTGTGGCACTGATGGAGGAATAGCGAAAGAACACCCCCGGGGCGATTTCCTTTACTTCGTTGAATTTCATGGGAACTGTTGATGGCTCGGCAAAAGCAGCCGCAGTGAAAATAAGCATCCCAATCGCATGTGAAAGGCAAAATCTTTTGGTTGACATGATGAATACCCCGGTTTCCGTTAAGAAAATCCTAGAATAACGAAAAGAATAACCTATTTTACCCCCGGTAACATCACCTTTTGTTGCCTGGGGCATACATGGGGGATTATGAATGGTAATGGATGAACAATCCATCACAAAGGCCAGACACTACGAGAATACAGCATGCAATCGAATGACATTAAAACCAAAGACATAGCAAACAAGGTATTGGCCGGCGACCGCATCACTATGGAGGATGGCCTTCATTTGCATGACCATGCCGACCTCTTTACCCTGGGCAAGCTGGCGGATTTTGTTCGCAGAAAAAAGAATGCTGACACAGGGTATTACAATGTGAATGTTCACCTGAATCCCACCAATGTTTGTGTTTACAGGTGCATCTTTTGCGCCTTCCGTGCCGACCTGAAAAGCGAGCGTGGCTACCTGATGAGCGATGAACAGATTCTTCATCGCGCCGCAGAGGCCACCGGCAGGGGTGCCACCGAGATGCATATTGTGGGCGGCTTGCACCATCAGATGCCCTATGAATGGTACCTTAATATTGTTCGCATGATTCACAAGGCTTACCCCAGCCTTCATTTGAAGGCCTACACCGCCGTGGAATGGGAATGGTTTGAAAGGCTTACCAAACGCCCGGTGGAGGATATACTTGCCGAGTTCAAGGACGCTGGACTTGGCAGCATACCCGGCGGTGGTGCAGAAATCTTCCACCCCGAGGTTCGAGATATTATCTGCGAACACAAGGCCGACACCGCCAACTGGATCAGGATTCACCGCGAGGCGCACAAACTTGGCCTGCGCTCCAATGCGACCATGCTTTATGGACATATCGAAAAACCCTGGCATCGCATGGATCATCTGCAGAAGCTTCGCGATCTTCAGGATGAGACCGGGGGCTTCCAAACCTTTATCCCCCTGGCCTTTCACCCAACCAACACAAAAATGGAAAACATTACCAAACCAAGCGCGTTGGTGGATCTAAGAGTAATGGCCATCAGCAGAATCTTTCTGGATAATTTCCAGCACATGAAAGCCTACTGGGTGATGATGGGAATCAAAACCGCGCAGGTGGCGCTGGCTTTTGGCGCGGATGACATTGATGGCACCGTGGTGCATGAGAAGATTTATCACGATGCGGGTTCGGATACACCCCAGGAAATGACCGTTTCGGAAATCCGCAGGCTGATTGAGGAGGCCGGTTGCAAGCCTGTGGAAAGAGACACGCTTTACAATCAGGTAATCCGTGAACAATCCACACAAACCGCCTATAGAATCGGCGGAAGAGTCGAGCTAGCCCAAGTTTAAAGCCTGTTTTGCAAAGTTAAGAGGATGGTGGAACCACCCCGGACTTTCTGGCCCACTTGAACGGCGACCTCATAAACCACCTCGGGTGGTAAAAGTAAATCCGTTCGGGAGCCGAACTTGATCATTCCGTAAAGTTCACCCATTGCAAGGTTCCTGCCCTCCGCAGTACGGCAGACTATCCTCCTTGCGATGGCCCCGGCAATTTGTTTAACCCTGAAGGCAAAGCCACCCTCTTTGGATTTCATATCCAACCAAAGTTGTTCATTACGCCTGCTGCAATCACCACTTCGGGCATCCAGAAATTCGCCGGGGAAATATCGCACCCTGAGCACCGAGCCAGCCATGGGACTGCGATTCACATGAACATTAAACACCGAAAGAAAAATGCTGATGCGCAATGCTTTGCCAAACCCGGGTTCCTCAACTTCCTCGATATTCGTTATGGTTCCATCCGCGGGACTAACCACCACGCCAGGCCCCTCGGGTATTTTGCGTTTGGGGTTCCGGAAGAATGAGAGAACAAACACCCAAAATCCGCCTGCGACCACGGTTCCCACCCAAAATGCGGGGTGAACCATCGAAGCCAGAACGCCACAGCCTGCCGAAAGTAACAGCAATAGAAAGCTGAAGACCAGCAGTTCCATGGCTCCCCAACGGGCAAATGCCAGATGGTTTCGGTGATCATAGGGGTCAGTCTTGGAATCAAAATAATAGCCACAGACATTCGCGTAATTTTTAAGGTCCCTGGAATCGATGATATGGTGCGTGCAACCGGGGCATTCCCCCCTGCGAAGCGATTCCATGCGTTTGACATAACCCGGGAAAAAAGTTCTTAACAAAGATCTGCGAACACGGCCCCAGAACAACTCCAAGCCAAAACAAAATCCCCCACCGGGCTGAATAAACCGGATGGGGCTTCCATCACCAAGCGGGTCAAAATTCGCCATTTAGTATGAATCTCACTGTGTTTCAGAAGGTTTATTGATACCCAAAGACTTGAGTTTTTCCATGGCTTCGGGGCTTAATTTCATGACCGTGGTAGCCCTGGGGCTATCGGATGTTTTCGAAACAACGCCAACAGGTGCTGGAGAAAGAATTGCCGCCAGACTCTTCTGGACTTCTTCTTCCTTGGGTGGCCTTTGAATGCAAACCGTTTCCAATCTTTCGAGGGGAACAAAATATAGCTGCCCCTGATCTGTGGTACCTGCCACCCGGCCACGAATGACCAAGAGGTTTGAATCAATCCGAACAATCGACTGTACAGAGATTTCGGTACCCGTCATGGTTTTCACCACCAGGGTATCCCGCCATTCGCCCGGCATATTGGCAAGCAGATTAGCCCAGGTTGATTCAATCATGCAAATTGTTCCGAAAAGCAACTGACCAATTTATTTAGACAGAAATATCCTTCAGAAGCTGTTTGGCCACTTTGTAGGCGGCCTTCAGCGAAGTGGCGCGAACTTCCATCTGGTTTTCGTTCAGGAAACGGCCCGCCTCGGTATGCGGCAAGCCTGCAATCTCACTGGTCAAAGGCAACAATGCAATAAATTCCTTGATACGCTGCTGCTGCAAGGCTGCCTGCTGGTTTGGATCCTGGCTCATCTGAAATACTCCCACAATACGACCGCCTCCATGGCGGTGATGGTTTAAGATTACACAAGCTACAGGCTCATCACAAGTTATAAGACGCCCTTTGTCGATGGAACACCACTACAACGTGGATCAGGTTCCACCGCTTGTCTTAGGGCCCGGGCCACTGCCTTGAAGATTCCCTCAACCATGTGGTGGGAATTTCTTCCATAATGCAAAACGACATGAAGGTTCAATAATCCACAGGAACTGAATGCCCGCCAGAATTCCTCCGCGAGGGGAACATGAAAAGCCCCCAGCAATTCTCCGGGCAGCTCCGCATTCCAGACACAAAATGGCCTGCCAGACAAATCTACCGCGGCGGTAACCAGGGTTTCGTCCATGGGGAGCACAATGCTGCCATATCTGCGAATGCCAGCTTTATCGGCAAGGGCCTGCTTTAATGCCAAGCCCAATGCGATGCCAACATCCTCCACGGTATGATGTCCATCCACATGCAGGTCTCCCGCGGCACGGACAGTAATGTCGATCATGGAATGCCGGGCAAGAAGGGTTAGCATGTGGTCAAAAAAGCCAATCCCGGTATCAACCTGGGCCACGCCGGTGCCATCCAGGTCGATCTTGAGATCAATCTGGGTTTCACCTGTTTTTCTACTTATGGATGCTGTTCTGTTCATGGTTCTATCCTAAACCCGGAAACAAGGCCTTAGAAGACTGGTTTGGTAAAGCGCGCGCTTCGCATCATCCCCAAGGTGGCATAATCGTCACGACTGCCAGATTCAATCATTTTCAAACAATATTGCGAAGCTGTGCTAATAACTGGTCAATTTCTGGATCGCTGCCCACAGTAATTCGCAACCCCTCGTGGGTGGGATACTTCATGAGCCTGACCAATATGTTCTTTTTCTTTAATTCCTCGTAGAGACGGGGACTTGGATGAGCGGGATGGGTGCACCAGACAAAATTCGCCTGACTAGGAATAATGTCGAAACCCAGGGAAACAAGGTTTGATTCAAGACGCTTGCGGGTTTCACAAATCCTGGCGACGACTTGCTTGAGGTATGCCTGGTCCGAGATTGCCGCTGTGGCAGCCTCAAGACTTAAAACATCACAATTGTAGGAATCCTTGACCTTGTTCAACTGGTAAACGATTTGCGGCTCAGCAACCGCAAAACCAAAACGAATGCCCGCCAGCGAATACGACTTGCTCATGGTGCGTGTGATGATCACACCTTTGGCAGACTGATTTTGCTGAAAACGCCATAGCTGATTTTCATGGGAGAAATCGCCATAGGCTTCATCGATCACCAGAGGGCAGGAAATTTGCCCCAGAAGCATGTCGATTTCCGCGGAATTGACCACCGTGCCGGAAGGTGAATTAGGATTTGCCAGATAGAGCAAATTCGCATTGGTAACCGGCCAGGGGTTGGGAACCTTCCAATCGTTTGTGAACGCCACAGTTTCAAAGAGGGCGCCCTGAATTTCGGCGAGCGTCTTATAAAGAAGGTAACTTGGTGTTGGGGAAACAATCAACCCGGACTCGGGAACAAAAGATCTGGTAAGAATGGTCAAGCAGTCATCCGACCCATTGCCTATGAGTATGGAATCCGGGTCTATCCCCAGCGCAGCACCAGCCGCTTTTCGAAAGCGGGTTCCCATGGGATCAGGATATTTTCGCAATCGATCTCCAGTTATCGCGGCCTTAAGAGCCTCGATAACATGTGGAGACGGGCCATAGGGATTTTCATTGGTATTCAGCTTGATAATTTCCCCGGTTTGGGGTTGTTCGCCCGGGGTATAGCCAGACATGGCCAGCACTTGCTTTCGCAACGATTCCAAAGATGTCTTGCTCATGTCAACCCCTGAAAAATCTCTTATCCACCATGAACCGAAGAATATTCTATTTTTTCAGTCGAACCGTGACACTGGCCTTGTGACCTGTAAGTCCTTCCAAATCTGCCAGGGTACAAATATCCGGCGCAATCGCGCTTAAACCTTTTTCAGTAAGGTGAATCACGCTGCTGCGGCGAAGGAAATCGTTGGCACACAAACCGCTGGCAAAACGGGCGGTTCCTCCTGTGGGAAGCACATGAGATGGCCCTGCCGCGTAATCCCCGGCTGCCACCGGGCTGTATGGCCCAACGAAAATAGCCCCCGCATTATCGATAAGATCCGCGTGTTTTTTCGGACTGGCGGTATCGATATGTAAATGTTCGGGTGCCAACTGATTCACGGTGGCAATTGCCTCCTGCTCATTGGGCGCGACCACAAACGCGCCAAACCTCTCAAGGCAATCCTGTGCGAGGTCTCCCCGTTCGAGTTTTGCCAAAGATTCTCTCAAGGCGTTTTGCACTGCTTCCAATATGTTAGGGTTCCACGTAACAAGCAGGCTTGAACCTGGTGAATGCTCGGCCTGGGATATCAACTCTGCCGCCAAATGCACGGGGTCCGCATTCTCATCTGCCAGCACCACCACTTCACTGGGGCCGGCAATGCAATCAATGGAAACCTGCCCGTACACTGTCTTCTTGGCAAGGGCCACGAACATATTGCCCGGCCCGACAATCATGTCCACCCTCGGCAGGCCTTCCATTCCATAAGCCAGCGCGGCTATGCCCTGGGCTCCACCAATGCGATAGACTTCTTTCACTCCCAGCTCATGGCAAACAGCCAGCATATCGGGTGAATTGGCACCATTTGCCGTGGGAGGCATAATCACCGCAAGCTCGGCAACCCCTGCCGCCTGAGCTGGCACCACGGTCATCAAAAGTGTGGAAGGGTAGGCGGCGGCTCCACCTGGTATGTGGATTCCCACCCTGCGTATGGGCCTTAGCCTTAACCGTAGCTCCCCTTTATCCGCCAAAGATAAAACAGAATCCTTCTGCAATAGTTGAGACTGGAAAGCCAAAACATTTTGGCGAATTCTTCGCACTGCCTCCAGCAACGCTGGTTTTGCGTTTCGATGAGCACTCTGTAATTCAGGTTCGCTGACACGAAGGCTGGCAGGGTTGATTTCCGCCTGGTCGAACTGTTTCGTGTAATGAAGGGCTGCCTGAATGCCCTTGGAAGCCACATCCGCGCAAACTTTTTCCACCACTTGGATGGGGGTCAAATCTTCCCCAAAAACCTTGCGGGTTAGTTCCCTTCCCCGGGCAGAAACAACATTTCCCTGATTTCCCAAGGCCTGCATCATGAAGCGCAATTCTTCATTGCCCCCAGGCTTTCCAAGGTCAATCCTGCGCATGGTTAACGGTTTCATCCCAATCTCCGGGCTTTAAAAACATTTATAATGCAGGCCGCATTGAAAAGTCATGATATCAGACCCCCCATCATAAGTCTGCCATGGTTCACAAACCAAAGGTTTCGCTTCCTACCAGACACAAACCAAGTCTATAATTCTTCTACAAGGGTTCAAAAAACACTTACAAGAGGTTAAACCATGCTAAGTATGTTTGTGGGTCTGGTACTTGCCCAAGATGCCGACTGGCAACAAAAGGAGTCCCAGTACCTGAAGAATATCCGCCAGGTAACAAGCACATATGTCCGTGCGGGTGAGGGCTATTTTGCCCCGGATGGTAAAACCATTCTTTTTCAGGCAGAGGAAAAGGATACCGGGAACCCTTTCTATCAAATCTTCAGCATGGATCTTGCAACCAAGAGCGCTCGCAGGGTAAGTCCGGGTGTGGGAAAAACGACCTGCAGCTACTTCCATCCCTCTGGCAAGAAAATCATTTTTTCCAGCTCACACCTCGACCCGGAAGCCAAGGCAAAATACGCACCGGAAATCAACCAGCGTGAAGAGGATAAAAAAGCAAACCGAAGGCGCACCTACAAATGGGACTTTGACAGCCACATGGATATTTTCGAAGCCAACCCGGATGGGTCCGGCCTAAAGCGCCTGACTGACACCCCTGGCTATGATGCAGAGGGTAGTTATTCCCCCGATGGCAAGTCCATTGTTTTCTGCAGCAACCGAGATAATCCGGACAACCTGGAACTGTACATCATGGATGCGGATGGCAAAAATGTTCGCAAGCTTACCAACGCGCCGGGTTGCTACAATGGAGGTCCATTTTTCTCCCCCGATGGAAAAAAGGTCATCTTCCGAACCGATCGTAAAAAAAAGGATCATTTGCAGGTTCATGTGATTGATGTGGATGGTAAAAATGACCGGGCGCTTGCTGAAGACTTGAATTGGGTTCAATGGGGCCCTTACTGGCACCCGGATAACAAGCACCTTTTATTCGCCGCCGCTGATCATTCCACCATGATGCGTCCAAACTATGATCTTTACTGGATGAATGTGGATACGGGCAAGTTTCAAAGAATTACCTTTGCTCCAGGCGCAGATGTGCTTCCTGTTTTCAGCCCGGATGGGAAACAGGTGATGTGGACCTCAACGCGAGATGGCCGTAGTCCGGCCCAACTTTACCTTGCGGATTTTAACCCTCCCAAGGAATAGCCCCTTAAAAAAGTAAAGCCCGGAGTGAATCACCACTCCGGGCTTTTTTGTTATCACTACGATTTGACTAACTACCAAATGGGCTTCCGCCGGCACCACCAGTGCCACCACGCATGAAGTCCTCTGCCCGTTTTACACGGTCTCGGAAGTTATCCAAACGATCCTTTCTTTCCTTCAAATCACGGTCACCAATCATGGTTCGAACTTGAAGTGATCCATCTGGGGCTAGAATAAAAGCTTCAACAAGCTTGTCTTTTTCCTCAACACGGGTGACGGTGGGCTTTCCATCGGCGTTATATTTCACCCTTTCATGGGTGTAATCACTGCCATCAAAATCCACCAGGATAAAGTCGGGCCGATCCTTGCGATCAGGTCTGAAATCCACCAAATTGCCATCGCCAACCTTTGTTCCTGGCGTGGCCTTAACCTTGGGGGGAACCAAGCCAAAACCCTCGAAGTAGAAAATCCACATGGGAACCTTGGCAACCACATCGCGGCCTATGAATTCACCACGATATACAGGCACCCTTTCCGCGATACCCCAGTCACCCACTGGCATGTTTTGGGTGGCTAACCCGCTTGTTTGAAGCCATTTGTGAATTTGCATGGGAACCAATCGGGTTCTATCTTCCGAGGCAATCGGGCGGGCATTAGGGTTATCAGCCTTGTACTGATCCACCACATAGCAGTTTTGTTCCTCTGGCACTTTCACTTGGATGGGAATCTTGGACCAATCAGAAGTCAAATCGGCGCCATCGGCATAGGATGGGGATGCAACTTCCTTGTTCCTCTTGAAGTTCGGGTTACCCATGCGAACCTGCACCCGATATTCGTAGGTATCGCCCGGTTCCACATCCACATCAATAAAGCGAACCAAGTTATGAATCGGAGGTTCGGAATCTGGTCCCTGCGGAACTGCCATGCTCCCAGGAGCACCAGGTCCCCCGGGTCCTCCAGGGCCGGGGGGCCTTACACCAGGGCCACCCTCTCCGGGGCCACCCATTCCAGGACCTGTTGAACCACCCGCGGGCACCGTGAATACATCAAAAGTCTCTGCCTTGCTTTTTGGCTTGGAAAGCGACAGAAGTTCCTTGTTTTTTCTTTCCAGCTCATCCACTTGTGCCTTGATCTTTGGAAGAGCTAATTCAGCATCTTCAAGTTTTGGATACTGTGTTGGATCAAAAGCCGCCAGCTTTGGCATGATTAGACCCGGAATACTGTAAAATCCCAGGTTTGGATCTTCAGGTTCAAAGCGAAAATCGGCAAGTTGCGCGATGGGAAGGTACTTGCCCTTTAGATCAAGCGCCTTCCAGGCATCCCAGCTACCATCCGGTTTTTTCTTTCGCCTTTCCACATTCATACCCAGAAAACGGAAGGCATAAGCACTCTGGTTCGGATCATCAGGGTTGGCTGTCGAATCCGAAAGAACCTCATTGAAGGAGTTCAATTTAAGTTTGTTTCGGAATTCCTCCAACTGGGCACGGTAGGGGAAAGTTGCGTTCACTATTACCATGCGGACAGGCATGGACTGCTCTGCCGGCCTGCCAGAACCCTTCATTTTTTCATATTCATCCGCTGATACCGTAAGGAACTCCAATGGCTTGCGACCCGCGTACTCAATATTTTTCAGGTAAGCAACCCACTTGTCACTGATGCCCGCATAGGGATTCCCTGTCTTGCTTGCGGCAGCTTTCTTGTTCAAAAACAGGGTTATGTTCTTGGATTTGTTGCCTGCGTTGGCTGCGGTGTTTGGATTATTGCCACCGGGTTGCGCACCGCCCGGACCTGCCATGGCCCCACCAGGCGCGCCACCACCCTTAAGTACCGTAATGCTTTTCAGATCCTTGCTGAACATGTAACTGCGAACAGCCACACGAGCCACCGAAGCCTTGGCATCATCAATGGTAAGAATGTTTGGAGGTCTTCGCTTGGTGTCGATAAATTCACTTTCGGAAAACATCTGCCTGCCCCGATACGCAGATGGATCCACCTTGTCGATCAGGGCAAGTTTGGTTCCGGTACTTTCAGGACCAGGTTTGTCGGAATCGCCAGGCTCAGCATTGGCAAAGGCGGACTTCTTCGAATCTGCCTGCTTTTTCATTTCATCGGCATTTGCCTTGGGGCTTGGCGCCGAGATGCTTCCCCAGAGGCCTATGGCCCCAAAAAGAACCATGATGGCAAGGCACACCCCAAGGGCGATCTTCTCACCCTTGTCCTTGAGGTATTTGAGCACCTTGTCTGATAGTTCCTTGAACTTATTCGCTTTAGCCATGACTCACTCTCCCGGGAAAATATTCCCTTGGGTACTTCCGATTTCGGGTTACTTATTCGCTTCCTCTTCCTTCTTTTCAGCCACAGGTGGAGCGCCGGGCCTTTCAAAGAGGGATGCAACCCCGTAGATACTGAATTCAACCAAATTAACTTCCGAACTGCTGGAATCCACCGCCATGGAACCGCCTGGAACACCAGGGCCACCTCCAGGCGGACGGAAACCACCTGGGCCGCCAGGCGCAAAACCACCCGGCCGCATCATTCCGCCATCAGGCGAACCTGGTCCACCAGGACCGAAGGAACCCGGACCACCAGGACCAAAACCAGGTCTCATTCCGGGGCCACCGGGACCGCCCTCTCCAGGACCACCCTGCGCGGTTCCACTGGCAGAACCTGCCAAAAAATTACCCGGTTTGAAACCATTCGAATGCTGGTAGTGAAATTGAGTTACCTGTACCCTGAGGCGTGAATTGACCAAAGTCGCAATCACTTCATGCATCACACTCTGATCCAAAACCAAGTTCATCGCGAATGGCAGATGTCTGCATTGGTCAGTTGCATGAAGATAACGATCCCTTTCAATGTTGTTGATAAGAGTGGGGTTCTTTGCTGTTCCAGCCCCGCCCATCATGCCCATTCCCATACCTCTACCGAAACCAGGTCTGCCGCCCGGACCATCAGGGGAACCACCCATCATGGGGCCACCCGGACCACCAGGAGGGGCTCCTTCACCACCCGGGGCACCAGCCCCAGCAGCATCTCCAGCTTTTTCCATTTTCAGAACATTGGGGGAACGAGCCACAGCGGACTTACTGGCAAGCCTGTGGCTTGAGAAGTTAATCTTCAGATCTTGAATCATCTTGATGGGGGAATTCTTCTGGCTGAACAATTGCTCCACCGTGAAATCCTTGGAGGGATCAAAGGTGGTCGGCAAGGTGATTCGTTCCTTGGTGAACTCGCGAGACTGGGCATAACCCAGGGGCTCACCCTGAACACGGATCGGAAAAACCGTTGTTCCCTGCTTTAACAGAAACTCGGTCTTGCTGCCCGAGACCGGGTTATCTAGTGTTTGAATTCGATGGTCAACATGCACATTGGTGATCTTGGACCTTGGGCTTACAAACCTGTCCCTATCCTGAGTTTCAAACATCAGATCAAGCTCCCAGAGATTGTTGTAAAAGCGCTTGCGTGCCTTTACTTCCGCCGGGGTTTGCTCATCTTTGCCAATAGGGTCGGAGATCATTTCCGAGAGGGACTGCAGTGCTTTTTGCAAATCCCTGATAAGTTCACGCTTCACCCAGAATTCTTCCTGAGCAAGCCATACTTCTTCGTTACTGGGGGTGGCTCCACGCTTCCAAGTTACCGGAGCCATCAGGACATCAAAGCCGCCGCTAAATTCAACCGGGAACCTGGCGTCCAAAAGTTCCTTCTCAAAATTATGGAACTGGGTAATGTACAAGGTGTCTTTGAAGATATCGAGGGATGTACCATCAATCGGCTCGGTGGGATATTTCCAAGCCCAATCCCCAGAGGCATCCCTTCCCAGTTTGGCAGGGACATTCACATTTTCAACCTGCCTCCAGACCAGATTGCCAGTCTTGGTATCGATCTGTTTTTCCCAGAAAGGTTTTTCAAACCAGGTCTGAATGCCCCTCTGAGGTTCCCAAGCTTTGGCCCAAATGTCATCGCGCTGCTTCTTCAACTTTTCTTCCCGCTCGTTCCAAGCAGGCAAAAACTTCTCATTCTTGAAATCGTTTAGGCCTTTTACAGCCTTCATTTTGTCAAAGTAGTTTTTCTTCTCCTTCTCACCGGCCAAAGAGGTCATTTGAAAATAAGTGAGAATCAGGAGAAATAACGCCAGAACCCCAAGCCCGATCCAGAATCGGAACTTGTTGATCTGCTTCATGTCGATCTTGATTTTGGCTTTTGCCATGATGAAATCTCACAAACTAGCAATAATCAGAAGAAAACGCGCTTTTTTTGAATTTCTACTGTGTTGGTGGCTGTTCTTTGGGCATGGGACTGGAACCACCCACAGGCGGCCTTTGGCCGGGCAGAAAACCCCGTGGCCTTTCCAAACGCCTGTTTATCTTCGGGTCAATAACAAGCCTGGGGCCCGCCTTGCCGGGTCCGGAAGAAATAAGGCCAGAACTTCCGCCACCTTCAACAGGGGTCACAGGTTCCACTGGTGCAGCAGCCCCTTCCGCACCTTCACCCCCAGTGGATGCTGAAATTCGCATGGCATCCGATGGGGTTGGTTCTTTCCAAACCAGGAAAATTACAAACTCAGTTCTGGTGTGATTGGATCTTGCGCCTGTGGTTGTTGCAGTGGTAACTCCGGGAGTGGAAGCTTCGCCACCGGGGCCTGCAAAACCAGGAGGTGTCATGCCTGGACCCATACCAGGGCCACCAAAACCACCGCCCGAGGCACCACCACCACTGTTACCAATCGGCTGCCAGGAATCGCGTGAGGATGCGCCACCACCGCCACCGGGGGCACCTTCTCCCCCAGGACCACCCATAGGGCTTCCCATACCGGGGCCGCCCATGCCAGGGCCACCCATTCCCATACCGCCAGCACCCTGAGTGCCCAAAGCAGTTGAAAGATAACTCTGGTTGATAATTTCGAAATTGCCACGCTCGTTGGTTTTCTTAGTCAAGTATTTATAGACCAAGGCGTGGGTAACCCTGTTCACAACCGGGCCCCTGTCTGGCAAACCGCTGGCTGCCCCCCCAGGCGCAGCACCACCTTCCGCAGAGGGTGCGGCTTGGCCGGGCACTATGCCGTACCTGGCAAGATTCTCCAGAAGCACCTCCACCAGAAACCTCTTTTGATCCTGATGGAAGGTATATCCCCGCAGTTCCACCACCCAACCGGGGCCATCCGGGCTTTTTTCCCAATGTTCCACGGGGCGGACATCTTCCTTTACTTTGCGTTCACCCGCCGTACCGCCGGCTTTTACCTGCTGCCAGTAGGTTGAAAGATTATCCGTATAGCGACAGTTCACACCTTCGATATTAACCTCGATAAGCTGGTCAATTCCCTTACCCAGGGTATCCCCGGGCTGATAGCCATCATTACCAAATTCATCACGGGAAAAAGTCTCCCTACGAATAAGATCGGAGTATGCGGCTTCGCCACGTGGTTTTCCAGCGACAGCGGACCAATATGCCGCTCGCTGCTGTGGCGAAAGATTGCTCCCATCAGTCCTTGGAATGGCATCATTCAGATAGGTAAACAACTCGAGCCAGTTGAATCTTTCATCCTGCCCGGCAAGGAGGCTGCGAACATTTGCTTCCTCTTTGGCCACATTATCCTTGGCTTCCTGAAACTTCTTTTTGCCTGCACCCACTTGGGAAATAATGCCGTCGCCATCTTTGATGGATTTGGTGACCAGGTCGCTGGTCCAAGCCTTGGCCTGAAGATGATTTTTCAGTGAATAGGTGCTTAGCCCCAACAAAACCGCCGCTGCGGCGGCAACTGCCCAAGGTCGCTTTGCCTTTAATTGCCTTTCCGCTGCAATTTCCGGCGGCAGAAGGTTGGTCGTCATGCGGGAAATTCGCAATCCCTGCAAGGCCAGACCATATGCCACGGAGAAGGAAAGCAGATTGTCGATGAAGTTAGGTGATTTCACCACGGAATCACCGCTCAGCCTCTCAAACTTGCCGGGCTTTCGCACTTCGATTCCAAGTTTTTCCTGCAGGAACTTTTGCAAGCCAGCCAGTTTGAAGCCATTGCCAAGCGCCATCATGTAGGAAAAATCCATGTTGCGATGGCGGTTATTGAAATAGGTGAGCGATCTTTGCAACTCGCCCACAAGATCCTGGAAGACAGGCTTTACCGCGGTGATCACTTGCTTGAGATCGGGACCATCCTTCGTTTGCACCTTGGCAACCGTCTTTTTCAGGTGCTCCGCCTTGGCAAAGGTAAGTTTAAATTCCTTGGAGATTTCCTTGGTGAACCTGCTGCCACCGATACTGATGGTTCGCTGTTCTATCACACGCGTTCCATCGGTTAAAACCAGATTGCTGATGTCGGTACCGATATCCAGCGCAAGTACCCCGGTTTTGGATGGTTCATCATCCTCGCTGGCATTCACATTACTACCATCAGGCTTGTAATTGTTACCCAAAACATCGTAGGCAACGTAATTGATAAGTGAGAGCGGTGACATCTGCACTGTATGAAGGTCGATGTTCACATCGCGGTAATGCTGAAGGGTCTTGGAAATGAAATCCCTCTTCATGGCAAAGAGGCCGATTTCGGTATCCAGCGCCAGGCCATCGATCACCATTCCGGAGCCTAGTTTTTGAAAATCCCAAACCACCTCGTTCAATGGAAACGGAATTTGCTGTTTGGCTTCAAAGCGGACGATATCGCTGACCTTGTCTTCTTGCACGGGCGGAAGCTTGACAAAGCGGGCCAGACCGCTCTGGCTGGAAACCGCCAGACAAACAATGTCTCCCTTGACCTTGTTACGGGAAAGAAACTTAAGAAGCGCCTCACGGATCAGCTTGTCCAGATCCTGAGCAGCTTCCGGTTGGCTGAGAATCTTGGGATGTTCGATGTAATCAAAGGCTGTTGCCGTTGGAACACCGTTTTGCAATTCCACGCGGATCGCTTTCATGGAGCACAACCCCATGTCGAGACCCCAAACACCCTGAGTTCTTGCCATAACAACCTCCGGTACTAAAACCGGCTAGAAGACAATCATAAGGAATGGAAACATGGGAATAACGAAAGTATCCACATAATCCATCATTCGCTATTCTAACATTTTCCCTGTTAGAAACACGAATATCCACGATTTGTTGGCAAAAATAAATCAGGAAATGCGGTAAATGAAAAGGCCGTCCGGATTCCTTGGGTCAGGTAATCCGTACGGCCTTTTCTGGGAATCCTTTTCAGGGTTCCTTAGATGTTTTCTTTCTTTTCATCCACCAAGCTGCGAATTCTTTCGCCGAGCAGGGCGGTGTCGAAAGGTTTCTTGAAGGTTTCGTTAAAACCAAATTGGGTCAAACCTTCAGGATTAGCTTCATCTTCGCTAGCCATGGCAATGATAACCGTGGTTTCATATGCAGGGTTTCGACGAAGATTCTGTGCAATTTGCAAGCCTTCACTGCGGCCCATCGCAAGGTCAATCACAATGGTATCCGGGTGGAAGCTTTCAGCCTGGATTCCAGCTTCGAAGCCGCTATTGGCGATTTCGTATTTGAAATCCTCGTCTTCAGGCAGCAATTCCTTGATACGGTCGGTAAAGATCTTTTCCGTGCCGATCAAGAGAATCTTGTGCCAGCCTTCTTCTTCCAATTCCCCCAAAGGCATGCCGTGTTCCTTAAGGAAACGGATCAACTGTTCGCGGGGAATTCGGCGATCCTGGCTACCAGGAATGCGGTAACCACGAAGCCTGCCAGAATCAAACCACTTGCTAACCGTCCTTGGAGCAACCTTGCAGATCTTGGCAACTTGCCCGGTGGTAAACACCTTCTTCATGTACAATTCTCCATTCTCAATACAGGGTGGGTGGGTCTCTCTCTGCAGAATTCGCGGAAATCCTTGCAGCGAGCATCCATCCCGCCTTGAGTGGGTATCCGGCCTGGTCGTCTCCAAAATCCAGACCTGCATGACGGCACCGACCGTCATTCCCGCTCACACAAACGATCCCCGTCCCTTAAGATCGCTTCCTAGTGCGGTTTCCCAAACAGGGGGGTATGCCATCGACAGAACATATATCCGTTTGAATATCCCCTCGTCCCTGAAGGGTTACTATTCAAGCGGTTGTAACTGTTCCGCCTTGGCTAATAGTTAAATCGGATTATTTGGTTCGGAGGATGAGAAATAACTTTGCAAGTTAGTAAGATTCTGCTGTTTTACCCTGCTACTACTTCTACCCGCATTGCCCTACTTGTCCTAAAAGCTTGTTTTATAATGCTTTTCCGCTTACTGAGGGTTACGCCAATTCTTTTGGGAATGTCTTCTATTTTTCCCACTTATCTTCCCAATTTGGCCCAATTTTTTATTAGGCACCCAAAAATCACTCCAAACCTTTGCGATATACAACCATATCATCCCCCCGGGCATAAAATTCCCTGAGAACCGCTTCCTGGTTATATTTGTATTTCAAGTAAAACTGTCGAGTTGGTTCGTATTTTGGCTGGGAGGAGGTTTCAATGAACATGACTCTTCCACCTTTTTCCTTGCAAAAATCCTCTGCAAACTTCAAAAGCCTGCCCCCAAGGCCTTTCCCCTGCAAATCAGCCCGTACAACAATCCACCACAACTGCCAGGATCCTTCGGTCATAGGTGCTGGGGCAAAATAAACGAATCCAAGATTTAATCCAGCATCCTCAAGAATAAAAGCTTTGTGATCATATTGATGGTTTTCTGCATGATAATCGTCAAAAACTTCTTCCAAAGCCACCACCTCGTGATCCTTGAAAAAACCCGTTTCAGCAGCCATTTTTACAAGTTCAGCCGTGTGACCTTCATTTAAAGGCAAAAAGCGCATCATAAAACCCCTTGGAGACTTTCAAAACCAATCATTTAATCAAAAAAACATCATAAACCTAATAAAGCTTTAAGGTTGCAAATTTACACCCGATTATCTTCTTTTCTTCATTGACTTCATCGAACCTTCTTTTGAATAATGGAGCTAACCCTCCTAGGATGTCTCAAGTTAGTGAGACATTTGTTGATCGTCAGGCATTTGCCCACCTGAAGGTTAGCCTACCAAAAGCTGAAAAAACCATCGGGAACAAAATTATCTGTTCTCCGACTTAGAATTTGTTTTTCGGCTTTGTTACAGGAAGCTTCATGTTTTCAAACGCAAGATCGTTGATTGCAGCCATATTTCTCTCCTCGTTAGCCGTGGGAACTCCGACCATTGCAGGGACCGAGAACTGGTTTACTTTTTTCCGAGACCTTTTCAGCCTTTCCGATTACGAAACCATGCTGGAAGATCAGGTCAAACTTCGTGAAGATTTAGACCGTAAGGATGGGTCCATCCTTAACCGTCTAAAAGCCAAAAAGAAAACGATAGATGCCTTAATAGCCCGGCAAATTACTTTCATTGAAGCAGCCGCCTGCTTTAACCATTTTAAAAATGCTGATCCTGCTTACCCAGAGTCTATCGACCCCGCAATTAGGAACCTTCCAGAAGAATTACAATCCTGCGTCAATCTTTGCCAATGGATCAAGGGTTGCAAAGAACCTTCCATTTGCGATTCAAGTGATTTTAAATCTTTCTGCAACATGGTTGCTGAAAAGATTGTCAAAAAGGAAAATATTTATCTTCCCCTGCCACCTGTGAATCTGATTGCAGATTCCATTTATTAATGGCATTGATTCCATAAGAATTTTTTCCGATTTGCGCAAAACCATCTCCGGGGATACGTTCCTTGTGATTTGCGAATTGCCTGACCAAGGTTTCGCATTTGTGCAATGGTCTGGTAATCGGTACCCAAGTTGGTTTTAATCCAGGCAGCCTTATTGTCCGCATTGATCCATCCCCGCTCGCCAAATTTAAGGAACATCACCAGTGTTAGTCCAAGTTGGGGAGGCTCCAAGCCTATGTTGAATTTCTGCTGGCCAATGACCTGAAGGATGGTATTAGCGGAAATATTTCCCTTGATGGCTTGCAATACTTTTATTTCAAAGCCACACACAAAGAGT
>JBEGQX010000001.1:0-13882 GCA_041180805.1 Planctomycetota bacterium | reverse complement strand
CTGCAAGCCATTATCTGGCAGATTAGGGTTCTTCATGCGCAGCAAAGGCTTTTCCAATGCCACCACAGTGCCCGGGGCAACGCTCTGGGTCAGCCAGACATTGGATCCAATGACTGCTCCTCTGCCAACCACGGTATCACCACCCAAAATGGTTGCATTGGCATAAACAACAACATCATCTTCCAGCGTGGGGTGTCTTTTCATACCACGAATAATGTTACCTGAAGCATCCCTGGGGAAGGAAAGCGCACCCAAGGTAACACCTTGGTACAATTTAACTCCCTGTCCAATGTCGCAGGTTTCCCCAATCACGACGCCGGTGCCATGGTCGATAAAGAATCCCGGCCCGATCCTTGCTCCGGGATGAATATCAACACCTGTTTTATTGTGGGCTAGTTCCGTCATCATTCTTGGAATCAAAGGAATGCCAAGAAGCAACAATTCATGGGCAAGCCTGTAGGTGGAGATAGCTTCCAATCCCGGATAGGAAAAAATAATTTCGTGATGTCCCTTGGCAGCGGGGTCACCCTCAAACGCGGCTTGGACATCGTTTTCCAACACCATTCGTATATCTGGAATTTTCTTCAGGAATTGAACCGTTCGCTGTTGTGCCAAAGCTTCCAAGTCTGCCGGAGCAGCATCTTGTTTGATATTCAGATGCTGCTGTTCATGCCTAAGCGCACGGGTAATTTGCACAGTTAGCTTGTCGTGTAATCCATCAATCAAATCACCAATGTGGTATTCGACATTTCCTATATGAAGGTTTTGCCTGCGAAAATATCCCGGGTAAAGAATATCCATCAGGTCTGCGACGATGTCTCGAACAGCTTCTCGACTAGGAAGCGGCTTATGTCCAAGATGGCTGGATTTATTGCATTCAGTAAAGGTTGCAACAATAGCCTCGGTAATTTGGGGAAGAATTTCCTTCAAACGAAAATCAGTTGCCATAGCCACCCCGATGCAGAAAAAGCACTGCATGAATCCTAGGGGAGGTATTCTTTAAAAGCAAATACTTCCCCATCTTCACATTCGGCAACAAAGCAAGTTATTCAGCATTCAAATTCTTGAAGTTTGAATGGTCTTGTTGGTTGCAAGTGTTATTACCGTTATGAATAATCCAGCATTTCCAAACAATCACTGCCTTTTTATTAAGCATTCTTGCACAACAAGCATGCACTCCAGGCATGTGGCATTCTCTAGAGAAGGTTTTTTTCTGACTCTGGTTGACTCGTAAGTCATTACCATTTAAGCACTTAAATTTTTTTGAATTTTTTCTGCTTTTAAAACCTGAATTGGCCTAGGTGTTGCTTTATATAAATTGTTCGCCGGTGGAGGCGCACCGACCAGTTCCAGCCGACCCGCGCTGGCTACTGGAGAGATAGTACAGCGGGTTGGCTGGGCTGGATAAAGGAACCTTCGTTAGTCCTACTGAGCCTTCAGACCCGTCATGCCATTGGGAGAGGTGGCATGGCGGGCTGAAGGTTTTTTATTTGATAAAATGTTAATCATTCCCTTAGTTTGCCTTACAATATTAGAGAGTGTCATTTCTTTGTTTCAAACAGGTGATGCGTGCAGCAGGCAACTGAAGACAATTTGCATGGAAGCGATCATCATGAGCCAGCCCGTGGTTCGATTCTCAATCGCACCGATCGCCTGGGCCCGGCTTGGAAAAACTATCTCACCTCCTGGTTTGGCTTGCCTTGGGACAGAAGGTTAGCAAAAGCAGCATTGCTGGTTCCGAAGGTTCGACATTTTGAAAAAGAATTCGACAAACTGGGTGATTTCGAACTCCGCGAAAATAGCATGAAACTGCGTGGCCGGGCACGGGGAGGGGAAAATCTCGATCACATGCTACCCGAGGCCTTTGGCCTGGTATGTGTTGCGGCCAAGAGAATATTGGGGTTGATACCATTTGATGTGCAGATTGCCGCAGGCGCTGTAATGCATGGAGGCGCCTTGGCAGAGCTTGCAACTGGTGAAGGTAAAACTCTTGTGGCATCCCTGCCAGCTTATTTAAATGCCCTGCCCGGCAAAGGCACCCATGTTTCGTCCGTCAACGATTATCTTTCCAAACGCGATGGTGAATGGCTAAAGCCGGTATTTGAACTTTTGGGCCTGACCACTGGTGTGCTTCAACAACAAATGCCAGATGCACAGCGAGTTCAGGCTTACAAGTGTGATATCACCTACGGAACTGCCAGTGAGTTTGGTTTTGATTTTTTGCGGGACCGTCTTAAAGCCGCGGAAGGCAAGGGAGCCGATGCACCGTTTTGGTCCCATTGGTCCAATGGCCCCGCCGCCAGCCAGACAAGTTATGTGCAAAGGGGCCATCACTATGCCCTGGTGGATGAGGCAGATAATATATTTATCGATGAAGCCCGCACGCCGCTGATTATCAGCGGGCAGGTACGCCCCGCCTCTGCAGAAGAACAAATCGTATACCTCTGGGCGGATGAACTCGTCCAACGAATGGAAGTCAGCCAGCATTTTATTTTTAATCCACAGCTTCAAAAGTTAGAATTGACAGCCCTTGGGAAACACCTGGCAAGATATTCCAATCCGCCATCGGGCCCGCATGGCGATGCCATGGACAAACTTCACGAAGCCATCGAGCAAGCCCTGCAGGCCCATCATCGCTTCAAGCTGAACGAACATTATCTGGTGGACAAGAACAAGATCGTGATCATTGATGAATTCACGGGTCGCAGAATGCCTGACAGGCATTGGCGCGACGGCCTGCATCAGGCGGTGGAAGCCAAGGAAAAAATCCCCATTACTTACAGCGAAGAGCATGCCGCCCAAGTCACCTTCCAGAGTTATTTCAGGCTCTACAAAAAGCTTTCAGGAATGACAGGAACCGCGCTGCAAAACCGGGTTGAGATTCGCAAGGTTTATAAAATCTGGGTGGTTTGCGTTCCAACCAACAGGCCAATTCTGCGAGAGAACTGGGCCGACAGAGTTTTCCCTGATGAAAACTCCAAATACGATGCGGTGGTGGATGAGGTGCAAAGATTAAAATCCCTCGGCAGATCGGTTCTCATAGGAACCCGTAGCGTTGACAAATCTGAAGTGCTTAGCGAAAAGCTGAATAATGCCGGGATCATCCATCAAGTACTAAATGCCAAGAACCACGAGCTTGAAGCCAAAATTGTGGAGCAGGCAGGCCAGTTTGGGAAAGTAACCATTGCCACAAATATGGCCGGGCGCGGTACGGATATCAAACCTTGCAAGGAAGTGCTAGAAGCAGGCGGATTACATGTGATTGGCACCGAAAGACACGAGTCCCTGCGCATCGACAGGCAGCTTGTGGGTCGCGCCGGCCGCCAGGGTGACCGCGGTAGTGGCCAATTTTTCCTATCCCTTGAGGATGATCTGCTGGAAGGCTTGGGTCATTCCCGTCAGGAAAAGCTTAAAGGCGTTGGTCATAAAGGTGGCAACAGGGATTGGAACACCTTCACCAGATTCTTTCGACTTGCCCAGAAGCGCATTGAGCGACGCCATTACCTTTCCCGCGTGGATTTGCTTGTCCATGAAAAACAGCGCCAGGAAATCCTCAAGGATTTGGGCGCTGATCCCTATGTGGACTAGTTATTACCTCATGAAAATAAAAAGACCCCGGGCACTTAAAAGTCCCGGGATCAGATCATTTGCCAACCAAACTATCAGGAAACAGTGGGCTCCCAACCCGGTTGATATTCCCGAGACCACATTTTCATGGCTGCGGGATCATTCAGGATTTTACCATTCGAGGCATCACACTTAATCATCTGGCCCGTGCGATAGGCAATATTTCCCAGATGGCAAAGCAAAGTGCTTTTGGCACCCTCTGCAATCGGTGAATTCAGCTTTGCATCACCCCGAACCGCCTGAATGAAATTAGTGACATGCTCATTAATACCAGCATCGCCGGTATCTTTTCGCAGTTCCTTGCCTTTCAGATCATGCACGAAGTAAGCACCTCCACGAATTACCAATGAACCCTTGGTACCTGTGAAAACAATATCCGGGTGCTTCTCGATTGGGGAACGATTGCAGCTTAAACCAAACCATTGGAGGTGTTTACCACCCTGAAAATTGAACTCCACGGTGTTGGTGTCAGGGGTTTCCTGATCATCCTGAAAATGATATCTGCCACCGGAGGAATACACACTTGTGGGGTATTCAACGCCCAACCCCCATCGGCAAATATCAATCATATGAATGCCGTTGTTGCCAAGCTCTCCATTGCCCCAATGCCAAAACCAATGCCAATTGTAATGGAGGTAGTTATCCTTGTAAGGTTTTCTGGGTGCGGGCCCCTGCCAAAGATCAAAGTTCAATTCCGCAGGAACAGGCTTTTCAATACCTTTGCCAATGGAAGCCCGGTTGTTCAGATACCAGCTTTGGGCAAGATGCACCTCGCCGATTTCGCCCTTTTGAATGGACTCCATGGCTTCACGAATCTTTGGCCAGGTTCTCCTTTGGTTACCCATTTGCACAAGGCGGTTGTGCTTGGCAGCAACTTCGACCATGATTTCGCCTTCACGGGGATTATGGCTGCAAGGTTTCTCCACATAGACATGCTTGCCCGCCTTGGTGGCCAGGATGGTTGCAGGGGCATGCCAATGATTGGGTGCCGCACAGACAAACACATCCACATTTTTATCATCAAGAATCTTGCGGAAGTCGGTTTCCGTCCTGGGAGCTTTTCCAGCAGCCTTTTCCACCAGGCCTGCCACATCCTTTGCCCGGTTTTCATCCACATCGGCGATTACGGAAATCTCCACCCCGGGAATGCCAGAATAAACCTTGGAGAGTTCTTTTCCCCGTCCACCAGCGCCCATCAGGCCCACTCGCACCCTGTTGGATGGTGCCCCAAATGCGTTCATGGATGCCATCCCGACCGCGCTAGCCGCAAGAAATGTCCTTCGATTCATGTTTCACCTTTTTCAATACTTGGGAATCCAATCACTCTGACCGATATTCCCAGAGAACAAGCTTCTCTTCAAGTTTCTTGGCTTAAAATAAATGGATTTGTGATCATTTATATGGGGAGCGCCAGGATATTCTTCAGGTACTTCAACCCTTTCAGGGTATCGAAAGCTTTCTGGTCCCCTTCCTCACGCTCTACAATCAGGGATCCCTCATATCCGTTTTGTGCCAGAATCATGGCATAAAGGGGCCAGTCAAAGCCTCCATCACCCAGGGAAGTTTCCCGCGCGGCCCTGCTTATGCCACCTTTTTTCACATCCCTGGCGTGAACCACCCGCACATAATCCTTTAGCTCTCGCAAGGCTTCCATGGCATCCAGTTGATTTATTTCAAGGTTTACCGGATCCAATGTCACACCCACCGAGCCAAAATCAAATTTGCGAAGATAGTCACCCAATATCTTGCCGGACTCCAAACCTGTTTCCACAGCAACCTGCACACCCACCCTGTCGGCCAGCGCAAAAATGACTTGTAAAGATTCCCGCAAAACACGACCGTTTTTAGAATCATCTTTTTCCGGCACCTGCCCCATCACCAAGCTTATTACTCGGGTTCCAATATCCCGCGCAAACTCGATCACCGAGCAGACATATTGAATTCTCGACTCCAGATTCTGCTCGCAATCCAATCCGTTGTTCATGGGGCAATAAATATTGGCAAGTTCCAGGTTATGCGATCGAATGTGATGTGCAACTTCCCTTCTTCCGGTTGCGGACAATGTCTGGGGGTGAATTTCCCGGGAGACACAAACTTGAATGGACTGAGCGCCCTCACGAGTCGCAGTGAGCAATGCCTGTCGAAATGGCAACCCAAGACATTCCAGCGAAACTCCGATTTTCATGCGATTCATATCAATTCCATTCGTCTGGTTCTGGAGATTCCAAGAATTCCGGCAGTTCCAGAAACTCTGCCAGAGGGCGAACCAGGGAGCGAAATACTTTTCCGGGCAAGTCCACTGTTCCCCACTTGGGACTTCTAACCCTCATGTTTGCCCGATAATCATTCACCAAAACCGCCCGGGCAAGGTACCTGTGATTTCGAAAATTCCATAGATCCGGAATTCTGTTGTCAAACTCGATTGAGTCGTCTAATTGATAGACAAAAACCAGTAATCCTTGAAATGAAGGACCTGATATTTGCGCCCAACGCTCAAGTCCGTCGATATCCGCCACCGTGGACCAGCATTCCCATACCCTTCGTGGTTTTTCCGGTGGGCCCGATGGAAACTTGCGCCCCTTGATATCCACTACGAAACGCAATCCATTCTCACCATAGAGAATGAAGTCCAGACTTTTGACCGGTTCCCCACCCAGACTGGACCTTCTCTGTTCATCCACCGCCACATAGCAAATCTTGTTTGCCTGCAGGTAAGCTTCAAACGCCGACTCATAATGATTGGCACGATCCACGAATCCCTCCTGGGCTTGAGGGTTAACAATAGCTACTCCGGATATTTAAAGCCAAGCAAGGTTCGAAGTTGTGCAAGCAGTTGGTCCTTGGAGCAGGAAACCTCCTGACGGGCAGCCAGATCCTTGATCTTGAATTCCCCCTTGGAAAAATCGTCCGGACCCGCGATAACCGCGAACTTGAAGCCACGCTTCTCAGCATATTGCAACTGGGAACCTATCTTCTTTTCCTCTGGGTATAACTCCACACCAACTCCACCAGCCCTAAGCAATGCCGCGGTGCTTTCATAGGTACCCAATGGCACCTGGGAAAACCGCACCATGAAAACAGGCGCGGAAGAAACCGATGATGGCAGGAGCTTCATTTCTTCCATGGCTGCCAAAAGACGGTCCAACCCCAACGAAGCACCCACACCGGGCAACGCCACCTTGGTATAAAGGCCAGCCAGATTGTCGTAACGGCCCCCGGAGCAGACACTGCCTATCTGGGGCATATCGGTAAGAAATGTCTCAAATATGGTTCCGGTGTAGTAATCCAATCCACGTGCGATGGACAAATCCACCTGCAAAGCACCTGCTGGGATTCCAGTTTCCCGCGCCACGACCAACATTTCCGAAAGTCGTTTAACCCCATCCTGCACCTTGGGATTTTCGCCGAACTGTGCTGTGACAAAGGCAAGGATTTCATCGCTGCTTCCCATGTGGGAGGCAAGTTGCAAAACCTTGGCCGCCTTGTCAGCGGGAATGCCGTAATGGCCCATTTCTTCCACCACGGGGCCTTCACCCACCTTGGGCAATTTGTCCAGTGCCCTTAGAACTTCAACGGCCTTGTCGGCAAGCCCCAGAGCTTCAAGCATTCCGGATAGAATCAATCGATTGTTGACCCGGATCTGAAACTTTTCAAAGCCAATGGCGCGAAACAGGGAATAAATTACCAGAACAGTTTCTATGTCGGCAGAGTTTGAAGTTGTTCCAATAGTGTCAAAATCACACTGCCAGAATTCGCGGTACCTGCCATGGCTGGTGTTTTCTCCCCGCCATACCGGACCCATGTGATAGCGTTTAAAGGGGGTTCCCAGAGCGGGAACATATTGGGCGGCAAAACGGGCAAATGGAACCGTGAGGTCAAATCTTAATGCCACATCCCTTTCACCGTGATCCTTGAAGCGGTAAATAATCTTGTCAGACTCCGCACCACCTTTACCCAGGAGAATCTCTGTGTATTCCAAGGCGGGGGTGTCGATCGGTGCAAATCCGAAGGAACGATAAACCTGCCTGGCTTTCTGCAGAATCTCCTCCCGGGGAATCATGAGGGCAGGTGGATAGTCGCGAAAACCCTTGAGAGTTCTTGGTTGGATCAGATTTGCCATGGTAATGGAAACGCACCCCTTTAGGGTGACACTTTTCTCCGGATGATTATTTTCGGTTTTTGTAACGATCGCTGAATTGTTTCATGAAACTGTGTTCTTCCTCGGTAAGGGCAGAGGAACCCTCACGATGTAGCTTTTCAAGCAGGTTATCCATGCGCAATTCATCAGCTTCCTGCCTTTGAATCAGTTTAAGCATCCTTTTTTCCTCGCGGCTTTTTTTCCAGCTCTGAAACCAGCCCAACCTCGGCTCGGTTTGTGGTTCACTGAATTCCTGGTACGTATAGCCATAGGAGGAGTAATCCGAGGAAACACTTTCAAGAACCTCGGCTTCCAGTTCATGAAGTTGCACTTTGCAAGCCGCGTAAATGTAAACAGCAAGGCATAGCACCATTACCTCGTTGAATAAGAGTCCCAAAAATCCAACGAGGAACATACATCCAAAACCCGAGAAAATCACCACCAGGGTGGCCTGCCGGATTCCCATGCGTGGCCAAAGAATGCTCTGCAGAATTCTTCCTCCATCCATGGGGAAGCCCACCAAAAGAACATTTATCAGTAATAGTGCCCAGTTCAGGTAAAAGAATCTGGCAAGCAAAATGTCAGTGGCATCGCAGGAAATAGAACTTGTGCCACTCCAGCTCTGGAATGCCACATATCCACCCTCTAATACTCGAAACGGGTACCAAAAAAGGCTCCATGGTGGTTTAAGCCCATTGAAGATATACAACCCCGCCATGCAAATTATGCAAAAGGCAAGGTTAACCAAAGGACCACTTATTGCAGTAATAAAATGGGCTCTGGGGTTTGCTGGAATATCGGTATCCGCCAAGCCACCCAGTGGCCAAAGCAAAATCTCGCGAGCATTCCCATTCACATACCGGGCACCCAAACAGTGCCCGAACTCATGAAACAGCACAGCCAAAAACCACAGTCCGCAAACCTCCAGGGCATCTATCCATGTGCCTTCCGGGTGGCTTTCCCTGGCCAGACCAAAACGAAGGGTTATCGCCGCTACCACCAAAGGAAACAACCAATGAACTCTAACCTGGATGCCAAACACCCTGAACATGGGAATCGACCAGGATAACGGATCACGCGTGCTCAATGGAATTCTTCACAAATACTGAATTATGAATGCCTTATTTCAATCCTAGCAGCTTGATTGGGAGCGGGCAATGAATTGCTGATTAGGCGCAGGTTTTCAGCCGGAAAGGTTTTCTTCGCTCTTCTTTTACAGGATCCTTCAACATGGTTGCGGTAACCGCGCCCATAAGGAACAGACCCCAGTTATCGCCAGCCGTTTCTTCCTGCTGGTAGAGAAGATCCAGGTTGCTGAAATCACCTCTCTCCGTGGGATTGATAAAACTGGCTTCTAGAATCTCGTCTGACAGTTCAGTGAATTGTTCAAAATCGCCAGGAAAAGGAAGGATATCCTGTTCTTCCTCAAAACCCACATTTCGAATGGCCGGATCGATGATTTGCGATTGGTTGGACATGGGAATACTCTTAAGCATTTCCATGGGATTGGTGGGCAAATACTTTTTGATAAGCTCCCCGAGAATCTCTGGGGTCTTTCCAAGAGTTCCCCGGATGACTTCGAAGATGATTTCAGGGTCGGCCAGCTTTTTCAAGTCATCGCCAGATTCTTCATTTGGAAGAGTTCCACCATATTTACTGGTGCGGAACAAAACATTACTGTTCGAGGAACTGGGCGCCAAGCCTATCGCAGTTTGCCTGGAGTTCTGGAATGTTACCGTGGTGGAGGTGGTAAGAGAGGAAGCAATCACATCCGAGACCAAACTTGCAGATCCATAGCCAATACTGATGGCGGTTCCACTACTAAATTCTGAGGGAAGGACTGTAACCGTATTCGAATTGGTTGAAGATGCCCCAAGAACCACGGTGAAAACCGTGCCAGACAAACTATTGATCACTGGAAAACTGGAGTTATCAATAAAGACAGTTATGGTTCCGGTAATGTAATCGATAAGCACAGTCTGATTGAAGCCGGAAATCACATCCTGAAAAGCGGTGGAATCATCATCCGCAAATTGCACCACAGGGGTGGTACCTCTTGCGTAGCTGGTATTAAAATCCAACGTGATCGATAAAAACGCCGAGCTGGGTGGAGTGGTAAGCCTAACATCCCAGAAACCTATGGGGGAAAAGCTAGGTACAAAAGGCTGTGGATTAGCGCCAAAGGAGGCAACAAAAAGCCCGGTTGAACTGGAAGGAGGTTGTGGTTGCACATAATTGACGGAGATGCCGCTCAATTGCACGGAGGTTAACTGTTGATCAGGTGGCACTAAATTAAACGAAGCATTTTGCAGATTATTCGATTGTTGTGGAGTAAGAACCACAGCTTTCAAATTCGCAAGGTCCGCCCCGCCAGTTGAAATACGATTTACCTGAACGCTTATTGGAAAGATGTTAATGGAGGAATACAGGTGAGTTCCCACCACCAAATAATCGCCTCCGGAGGACTGGGGAGGTTGCAGTATGCCCTGGCTGGGAGGGGTACCATCGCCCCAATTGATAATAGCCCTGAAGTCTGCCGCGTTATTAGGATTAATTCCTTTTACGGTTGCCAGCACCCGTGAAACGGAAACCCCAACAGGAAAATCGGCGCTTGGCTTTGCAGGAGCAACCGCAAAGTTAGCAGGGGCCCCCTGCAAAACAATGCCTGACCCGGTTCCGGTGGCAATGCCATTACTTGCCGTCACAGAAACTTCGCCAGCCGTTCGAAAAACCACCTGAAATTGCACAACCCCATTGCTTCCCTGCATGAAATTCACACTGGGAGGAATGGTGGCCTGGGCATCCGTGGTAGTGATATTAACCACCCCGGTAAAATTGTTGACAACGTTGTTGTTGGCATCCAGCGCGGTCACGGCAAGCGTTACCGGCACCCCTGTGAAGATCTGCTGACCGGGAACAGCCGGACTAACAGAAAATTTGGCAAGGGTGCTCACACCGCCAGTGTTTGTCATGGTGAAACTAACGGGCGCTATATTGCCATTCAGATTATCCAAAGCCAGAACATTAAACGATCCCGGAGAGTTATTCGCTGTAATCAGGCTGGAAGTAGCCAATCCATTCGCATTGCTAAAAGCAGTGAAAACAAGTTGTCCATTTGAAAATGTACCAGTCGAGGGATTTGGCTGAGGAGAGGCGAATCTAATTTCAACCCCGGGCACATTGTCACCCCGACTATCCAACACTTTCACCACAAGAGGGTTGGGAAAGGCGGTTCCAACATTTGCACTTTGGGCATTACCAGAAATGTAACTCAAACTGGCTGGTGGACCCGCAGAAAAGATGGATGTTCCCTGGTTTGTTGATGAAACCACAGTCGAAAGCGATGTCGAAGTGGCCGTTACAACAAATCCCGCACCTTGCAAGGTTGTATTTTGAGTCGGGGTAAATCCCGTAAAAACTCCCCTGCCATTAACATCTGTGAGTACTGTAACGCTTCCAAGAAAATTCGCTCCCTGGGAACGGGAATCTGTCACTGCAGAGGAATAAAAACTTAACTCATAATTCTGATTAGGAAGGCCATTCACATAACCATCGTACGTGAAACCGGCAGCGGTGCTTCCCGACTGTTTGGTAATGACTGGTGGCACAATGCTTCCGTTCGCGCCGTTCACCAAGGCAATTCCAACACTATTATTGGAGTAGATGGAATTGTTTAAAATCTTGTTGCCAACCGAGGAAGCTCCAGAAACCGATACAGCATTATTAGCTGAGAAAGCAATCACATTCGGCTGGGTGGAAGATCCCACCTGGGTGTCCGTAACTGAATCCATGATCGATATTGCCGAACCATTGCCCAGATTCACGGCCGAGTTCTTGGCGTTGGTACCAATCAGGTTGGAAAGAATTGAAGTTGATTGAACAAGACCGGTCGCTCCGTTAACACCTGATAGCCCAATTGCAATTCCATTCTTACCAAACAGATTTTCATTGATTCCATGCCCCGATGCCACCGAATTTGCACCAAGGGAAGTGACGTACACCCCTGTATTATTCCCTGCAAAAACAGCATTCGATTGGCCTACACCAAACCTATTTCCACCAATGATGACATTCTGACCACCACTGACAATGACACCTGTGTTTAGATTTCCAAATAGATTCTGTTGTGCGGCACCAATCCCACCAATGGAACCCCCGTTAACCCCGGAGATGTCCACACCCGTACCCATCTTGGATGTCTGCGAATTGCCATCAGGTTTAACGCCAAAGTAATTTCCAACGATGGATAAGTTGCTGGCGTTCGATTTGATGCCCACCGGCAAATTTATAAAGGAAAGACCTTTGACTTCGCTACCAAGTGCGGTTGCTGTATAGGAAAGGCCAGGTGTTATTCCATTGAATGCGGAACCATCCAATACTATCTGGATGGAGGAGTTGTTTCCATTTCCAACTGACAGAGTATTTGCGGAATAGCCAGCCTGAGATGTACCATCAATAATCAATGGAGAAATAATACTGGGCAATTCAGCCTGAAGGCTGATAGTGTTAAAACCTGTTCCACCATTAATGGAAAACTGGATTGTATCTGTAACGCTATCCAGATTAGCCTGCAAGATTGCATCGCGAAGGGATCCTGTTCCAGAATCATTGGTATTGGTTACCAAGAAAGTTGCTGGCACAACTCTGCGTTCCAAATGCTCAAGTTCTAAAACATGGTTTCGAAATCTAAATAGAGATTGGCTTGGGTTTTTGAAACCCAAAGAATGTTGCAACCAGTCTTTGCCTGAAAGCTTATTTCCCAATTGAGTTCCTTGAATGCCTTTCCTAGCTACCTAATTCTCCCAAACTCGCCATTATTAATCAACCTTAGAGCAAAGTATTTTCAACAATCAAACTATCGGCAAAATCGCTACAGTTTATCCATTCATTTCAACCTGAATCATTCTGTTTTCGCCTTTATAAAGTTACCTTTCCCTGTCAAAATACCCTATCTTGAAGAATTCTTTTATTGGTTCAAACTCGGATTCAAATAAATTCATGCGCACATGTTCAAATGGTCATGCATTACCGGATCAGGACTCTTCAGACGGGACCCTACTTTCATCCTGCCCAATTTGCAATGCTTCTTTATTAATAACAGATTCTCTTAAAACCGGGTCAAATCTTGTTACTGAAGCATTGGAAGGAACGATTTCCAAGACAGAAAATCTGCAGACTTCTGATCCATCCATGGGCGGCGACAAAACCGAGCCCTTAATAAATTATAATGAGAATATTTCCAATCCGGGAAGCCAACAAACACCTGAACTACCTGAGAACAACTCCAGCAACCACATCCAGCAAACAGAAATTACCAAGATCTTTGAAGAGAAAGAACCAACAAAAGTTGTTGGAGGACAAACCACCAATCACCCAACACTTTCATTCGATTTCAAGAATTATGAACAAACGGTTGAAAAGGACCATTCCTCGCCAAGCTACTCCCTGCCAACATTGGATTCGACCTTTTCTCCGCCAAAAGTTTCCAAAGGAATATCCCAAGCACCCAAGGGATATGAACTGGTCGGGGAAATCGGCAGGGGAGCCATGGGAGTGGTATACAAGGCCAGGCAAACAGGCCTGAAGCGCCTTGTGGCGTTAAAGATGGTTCTTGCCGCGGGGCGCGCAAGCAAACTGGAACTAACCCGTTTTCAGATCGAAGCCGAGGCAGTAGCAAAACTTGATCATCCGAACATTGTAAAAATCTACGAAATTGGCGAGGTGGACGGGTTACCTTTCTTCTCGTTGGAATTTGTTTCTGGCGGAACCTTATCTGGAAGAATAAAGAGCAACCCCTCCACCGCCAGACAGGCCGCAACCATCATGCGTGCCATCGCGGAGGGTATGGATTTTGCCCACAAGCGTGGCATCATTCACCGGGATTTAAAACCTGCCAACATCCTTCTCTCGGCACCAGACCAAACTGGAGAAGATGTCGACTTTTCGAAAATTCCACTCGACAGATTTACCGCAAAGATTACCGACTTCGGGCTTGCCAAAACGCTGGAGGAAGATTCCATACAAACCCGTGAGGGTGCCATCATGGGAACCCCGAGCTACATGGCACCTGAACAGGCCATGGGCAAAACCAGGGAAGTTGGGCCTGTTTCAGACATT